>CATLVA010000104.1 GCA_950060715.1 uncultured Oligoflexia bacterium
ATATTATCACCAACAGAAACACGGTCTTCACCGTTTGCTGCGAATACGGAAACTGATACTAAGAATAAAAATACTGTGATTAAAAATTTCATAAACTCTCCTTTCAACTCAAATTCTATAGTTAATTAGTTTGCATATTTGATGCCAACTGTATGAGCAGTTTCTAAGGAGTTTGTTTTGCTTATTGATTAAATTTTAATTGGCTGGCTAAAGATTCTACAAAAAGGGACCTGATGGGGGTCCCTTTTTTGTATGAAAGTTTACTAGAATAGATTTGGTTACTCACCTAAAGCAGTGTGTGCATCATCCCCGCCCTCTTTAATACTGATTACGGTAGACTTGTTTAATTCCTCTTGGCAGATAATATTATCACCAACAGAAACACGGTCTTCACCGTTTGCGGCGAATACAGAAACTGTAGACCCTAAAGTTAACATTAATACAAATAATAGTTTCATTTGCTCTCTCCTCGGTTAAATGAACTTACCTATATATATGCATACCCGATGCCAAGTGATGGTTTCTGTAAGTATATGAAATAAGGTTTGGTATCAAATGAGGTAGTGTAAATATTTTTAACGGTGTTTAGATTTTGGACAAAAAAAAGCCTCCCGTATAAGGAGGCTTATAGCTTTATAATATAGTTTTTAACCTATTCTTGCGTACCTTCACCGTCACCAGTCGTAACACCGGTAGTCCCAGTGGTTCCACCTTGAATTAAGTCACTATCACAAATAGTAGCTCCTACCTCTTGAGAGGGTTTGGTGCTCTCCGCTGCAAATACATTCACAGATGCAGTTACTATCATTCCTAGCATTATCATTTTTAATATATTCTTCATTACTCTCTCCTAAAATCCTAACGGTATTACATGTTTAAGTTAACACCTGCTGGCTTAACAATCGCTAGCAAGTTTTGGAAAGCTTGAGTTACTTGTAGGGCCATTTTATGACCTTGCTTTGACTCAACCTTTTTGATCTCACCGAAGTTATTGTACGAAACATTGATTGTTCCTACTTTCTCCATTTGGATCTCAACTGGCTTTCCAAGCGCATTGTATTTAAAAGCAAGTACCCTGGTTTGTTTTGACTTAGAGTCCTTATCAACCATCTTACTTATCTTACCTTTTGAATTATACACTAATAACACCTTCTTCCCGCGGTTATTTTCAGCGTTCGTTAGATTACCTTTAGCATCGTATTTGAAGCTCGTGATTCCAGAAGCGTTCTGAACCCTTGAAATCTTGTTGTGAACCTTGTCATAATCGATAATTACAGAGTCACCTTTTGTCGAAGTTTTCTTCGTTAAAAGCCCTTTATCGTTATATTCAAAATTTGTAACGTTCTTTCCTCTGGCAATTTTTAGTGGCAATCCACAACACTCAGAGTAAATTGTTTCAGTTTTGATACCGTTAATCTTAGTAAGAATTCTATAAGTATATCGAGATCCATCTGGACGAGTCTTAATCTCATACTCATATCTGTTTGTTACTTTCTTACCACTAAACCCTGGTTTTGTTACAAGTGTCCAATAATGATCCTTAGGTCTCTTAGGATCGTTATCGTACTTGTATTCAGTCACATCACCATTTCTTTCTGTCTTTTTGGTGATGAAGAACTTTTTAGGGTCATACTCCATTTGAATAGAGTCTTCTTTAACACCTTTTTTAACAGTATTCTTTCCTGGTTCAGGATTATAAACAACTTTTGTTAGGTTGTGATTTGCATCATATTGGAAACCATACTCATTTCCATCAACATCTTTTGAGTAGATTAAGTTATCACCGTCATAAACGAATGAAGCTTTCTTATCACCCACTGACCACATTTCTTTTACTTTTCCATTTGGATACCAAGAGAAGTAAATTTGCTTTGCAGCTGAATCTTTTATGGCAAACAGATTTCCATCTTTATAAGAAAAGCTAACGCTATAACCATTCTTTTCTTTAACCTCTGATAATTCACCTTTTTCGTTGAAGACTTCTCGTTTGCCATCATTTGATTTTCTTATGAAACCAGTTTTGGTAACTTGAAGCTCCTGAATACCTCTTTGGTTCGAATAGAGTACCGATCCTGCAGCAATATCAGTCGAAACATTATATCTTCTTGCGTAGACATGTCTTAACTCAGCATTATTCACAAGCCTTTCTAAAAGATTTTTCTCAGCTTCCGCAGAAACGCTTGCACGTTTTCTCATCGCCGCAATAATCTTTTGTGAAGCAGCTTTAGGGTCAACTTTGTTTTTTGGACAAAATCTTGTCGTTCCCCCGGCACCATGTTCATGTACAACAGCACATCCATCAGGGTTTTTTACAACCTTGGTGTCATAGTAAGTACCCCAGCCAAAACCAAATCGTCCCTTTTCGGTAGATTTAGAGTTGTAGGTCCTAGAAATCTCAAGATTTTTGCCTGAACCTGGTACACTTATATCAGTGTATGAAATATAGAAGTTCCCGTTTTTAAGGTTAACTCCAGCATAGCCAGGTAAGGCCATTAAAGTGGTTAAAATCAGTGTCGCATTACGTTTAAAAATTCCCATTTTCCATCCCTTTGGGTTCGAAAAATTATTCTTCACTTATATTATCGGTCAATACATGGAATCACTTAAGGATTTTTTTTTACACCTTGATTTGGACAACTTTGTACATTACAAAGCCTCCAAAAGCTGTCAATCCGAGTGCTACAATCATGGCAATCATGCCTGGAACCGTGTCAAACATAATATGAGCTGTTTCTGGATCTGTGGATGTAAAATAGGCTAACATTGCTACAGGCATAGAGCTGATAAGGGATGCTTGAGCTTTCCCTTGGGCCAGGTATGTGGCCACTTTTTGCTTTAGACGAACTCGCTCACGAACAACATCTGCAATAGTGTCAAAAACTTCGGCAAGATTACCACCTGTTTCACGTAAAATATTAACAGAAGTCACAAACATTTCGTTATCTTCAGTGGGCATTCTCTTTGCGAAACTATCAAAAGCTTCATTCAGTGGCACACCGATTTTTGTTTGTTGGAGGATAAGATTAAACTCCTGACTTACTGGAGCCGGAAGCTCTTCAACGACCATTCCCATTGCTTGCGGGAGTGATAGACCTGCTTTCAAACCATTGGATAAAAGCCCAAGTGCATCGACAACCTGATCTTCGTATTTTGTGACTCTTTTACTAACCAAGTAATCCATAATAGGTCTAGGTATTCTCCATCCTATGAATGATGTAACTATTCCTAAAAAAACTCCAAGAGCAAATTTACTCATGATAAAAAAGATTCCCATCACAATTGAACCTAGCCCAAAAGCGAGAAATAAAAGAATATAGGTAACCCTCATAGGATCTATTTCATAAAAAAGTAATTCGCATTTTTGAAGCACATAATCTCTTGTTCCGTAAGTCTGGTCTTCAATCCACGTAAACAACCTTACCGAATTAAGATATGAACTAAAAAAAGCAATAGCTCCGACGAAAGCGATGACAAAAAGCTTAGACGAATCTGTCTGCTCTACGATCTGAGCATTTGCAGGCAATGATATTAAAATAAATAAAAAACTTAAAAGAAATCTATTCATTTTTAAAAAGTCCCCTTGGAATCTTTACACCTTTCTTTTCTATCTTTTCAACGAATTTTGGAATAAATCCTGTGGCCATATACTTACCTTTGATTTTTCCTTTATTCCCTACACCTTCTTGCTGGAAAGCAAAGATATCTTGAATAGTAATAACCTCACCCTGCATTCCACCAACTTCGGTAATATTCATAACCTTTCTGGTTCCATCTTCGAGTCTTGTTTGTTGCACGATCATATGGACTGCGGAAGCAATCATCTCTTTAATTGCTTTTGGAGAAATCCCAGCCCCTGCATACTGAACCAAGGTTTCAAGTCTTGAGATACAATCTCTTGGCGTATTGGAGTGAACTGTTGTGAGTGAACCATCGTGACCAGTGTTCATAGCCTGAAGCATGTCTAAGGTTTCTCCCCCTCTACACTCTCCAACTATAATTCTATCAGGTCTCATTCTAAGTGTTTGTTTAACAAGACACCTAATATCAACCGCACCCTCGCCTTCAAGTGAAGGTGGTTTTGTTTCTAGTCTAACGACGTGTTCCTGAGGAAGGTTAAGCTCAGCAGAATCTTCACAAGTGATGATCCTTTCATTGGCCGGTATAAAACTCCCAAGAATATTAATTAATGTAGTCTTACCAGAACCAGTACCACCAGAGATAACGATATTTCGGTGATTGGTAACACTAATTTTTAGAAAGTCCGCCATATTTTGGGTAAGAGATCCGTAATCAACCAAATGCTTATAAGTGAGCCTCTCCTCTGGGAATTTTCTAATGGTAATTGTTCCCCCATCAAGAGCACAAGGTTTAATGATAGCGTGAACCCTAGATCCATCCTCTAATCTTGCATCAACATAAGGAGTTTTTTCATCGATTCTTCGTCCTACTTTTGAAACAATACGCTCGATAACGTTTAGAACCTGGCGATCATTAGTAAAAGTAATATCAGATTTTTTATTTTTTCCGTCTTGCTCGTAATAGATTTTTTTCGGACCGACGACCATGATCTCAGAGATACTTTTATCAGATAATAAATCTTCTAAAGGACCAAGCCCAAGAGCTTCATCTAAAATCTCTTTTACGATCCTATTCATATCTTCTCTGGAAGAGAGAATACTCTTGGTGTCTTCTTTACCTAGAAGCTCAACTACGATCTTTTTCGTTCGCTCACGAAGAACAATCATACCTTGCTCGTCACTAGCATCAGTTTTTTTCATATCCATCTCTTCAACAAGACCTCTATGAATTCTTGACTTAAGATCAGTCCAAGGGTCTCGTCCTGAACGAGATGAGCCAGATTTAGATGGCTTGCTAGCACTAGCTGATGCGCCTTCAGGTTTTTTCAACCTGGCCAAAGAAGCTAGGATATTTTTTTGTTTAATTTTTCTTACTGAATCCAATACCCCTTGAGATAGTGGTGAGTTTTTTGACAGTACCATTAATGGCGCAGCTGAAGAAAGCGCTCTAGTACAACCTTGATCATCTTTTGGAATAACATTAAATACAGGTTTTCCAATCTGACGTCCAATCGTTTCGGGTGTTACCGGATGTCCTTTTTGAAATTGATTAAGAAAAAGAAACATCATCTCTTTTGGAAAGAGCATGGTAGTCAGTTCACTGAAAATTCTTTTGGTTTGATTGACCGCCAGAAGATCCGGAGTAACCACCATCGCAATCATGGTTGAAAACTCCATCGCTTTAATAGCGAGTTCATTAAGCTCAGAGCCCGCGTCAATTATTGTGACTGGATACAAATTAGGAGCCGCTTTTAAGAACTTTGCCACTCCATCAGGAGCAACTTCCAAGGCCATCATCGTTTCTGTAGGCATCCCAATATAATGAACTCCTGCTTTATGGGGAGTTACAAAAGTATTAATAGTTTTTGCATCAAATGAGCCATTGAAATCAGCAACATCTTTAATGTTTTTCTTTGAGCGCATACCTGTAATTAGGTTTTGATCACCACAAGCTTTTTGATCAAGATCAATCAAAAGCGCTTTTTGTCTATTTTCCATAGCAAAGGCGAAAGCTAAATTAGCGGCGAATTGGGATTTTCCAACTCCACCTTTTCCACCAATAACTGTTATTACATGTCCGGCCATTACTTAGCGCTCTCTCTTTCTAAACTTTCTTCTAATCTCTTCTGTTCCCTTAGAAGCTGATTCTAAAATCTCTGGCGTTATAAAAACGACGAATTGGTTTTTAGATGTAGAATAACTCTTCGACCTCAATAATCTAAACAATTGAGAAGCCTGTTGAGAACTATCTGAAGAATCACTTGTTGTTGCTTCAGTTGGATCTGGATCATCTTTGTCATAATTGGTCTGAGAGGTATTTTGCATGATTCCACCGATAACCGCAGACTCTTTTGACTTAACCGTAATATTTGTAGAGACCTCATTCGAAGTAACTAACGGATTACCGTTTCCAGAACTTGCGTTAGGAAGTGAAACTTGCACAGTAAGAGGCGAAAGGTTTATATTTTCCTCTGTTCCTATTTTGGGGGTAGTAGTCATTGTAAAAGCGATATTCGCTGTCTTGGCTTCCTGACCTTGTCCTGTACCAACTGCAAAGTTGATTGTTGTAGATTTATTAA
>CATLVA010000105.1 GCA_950060715.1 uncultured Oligoflexia bacterium
GCAATCTCGAAGACTTAAATCTATTGGAAAAGCAGGCTGATAAAGTTGGAGCGATGATTTATGTACTAAACCGGAACTTAACCGATGCTGTAACTGAAACTGAAACTGTAGCTGAATATAGAATATCTGATTGAGTTTTTTCATCTTGAAGCCGTCCAAACTTTATTCACTTACTTAATTTACTGTACAAAAACTGAACAATTTATCGTATTTTTAGGCCAGTTCTTTGGCATCATTATTGAAGCTTCACATATATAATGTGGAGCTTTTATGATGAGACGTCTGTTTTTAATGTGTTGTTTTTCAGTTTTTGCAGCTAATGCATCTGACAATATTTATATCCAAGGAAAGTCAGCCAATTATCTCTATCAAAAAAATATTTCAACTGATGAGTCAGAGACTCAATGTTTTATAGCGACTATGGAAGATTGGAGTCATGCCTATGAATGCCGTCTTTCAATAGAAACTGCAAGCCAAGTCGGAGATATTGTCCGTATAACCGGACCTTCTGCTGAAGAATTGATGTCTATGAAGCACGACGCAGACGCTCCTGTAAAATGTGATACGGCCAATAGATCTTGTGATCTTAATGGAAAAGGCTCTTTCTAATTTTGCCTACTTCTTAAGGCAGTGTTTTTATAAAAAATTACCGAAATCAAGAACTTAGCGTTCGAAATTAAGTTTTCTTTGTTAGTCATGACATAATAGTCTCTAAGGAGAGTTTTATGATGACTCAAGAGACTTATCAATTTACGGTTGGCAGTTCACAAAATTGTGAAGTAATGATTAGTAGTCCCACCGTAAGTCGCGCACACCTTAAAGTTTATTTCGCGGGTGATAGCATCTTAGTTGAAGATTTAAACTCGAGTAATGGGACTTTCGTTCTTCATGATGGGGAATTCAAAAGAATTAAAAGCGCAAAGATAAAACCTGAGACTAAAATCAGACTTGGAAGTGATTTAGATGCCCTCGAAGTAAAAGATATTATCGGGCTTTATGAGTCAGCTCGTGAAAAAAGTAAAAACGATATTATAAAAAGGATAAAAACTGGTGGTTTAAAAAGATGTTTTGATTGTGGTACTGTTTTAAGTAAAGAAAAAATACATTGTGAATGTTGTGGTGCCATTTTTGAAGAAGCTTCTTAGTTCTAAAGAAACATTTTTTACATTATTCGTTTGTTCTATCGGCGTTTTAATCGTCAATTTGTTTTTTACATTTACACCTGCATTTTGGTCGATAATGTTTATCGGGAAGAAGCATATTTTAGGTGGAATCACCTTTCAGGATGTCATGTGGGCCATATTTTTTCTAGGGCTCATGCAAATCTATTATCGAAAACGAGATATTGCAAAACTCGATCTTTATAGTACAAAAAACTATCTTCCCAAAGACTTTGAAACGATTATTGGCGAGCAAGAACTAACTGAAGTCATAAGAAACGTGCGAGAAGATTCCAAGGATAGCATGGGAATTCTCCCGTATATGATCTTGCAAATAGCCCTTCAATTTAGAACGAATAATTCGATATCGATAACCTCAGATTTTCTTTCGAAACAATTGGAGCTTTTTCTTCATTCTGTTGAGCTTCGATACAACCAATTAAAATATATTATTTGGCTTATTCCATCACTGGGATTTATGGGAACAGTATATGGTATTGGACTCGCTGTATCCCAGTTAGGCGAGGGCTCTCTTGAAGACCCTGAACTATTAACTAAGATGGCGGGAAGTCTTGGGGTGGCATTTAATACCACTTTGCTCGCATTAGTTTTATCAGTGATCCTTCAGTTTTTTACTCAGCACTTCGAAGCGCAGGAAGAAAGCTTAATCAATAAATTCGGGAAATATATCTTAGATAATTTAATAAATAAACTAGTGGAAAAATCATGAGGGCGCGAAAGTCGAGAGAGGTAAATATATTTTCTGCTTCGGTCGTTGATCTATTCGCTTCAGGGCTTGGAGTCTTTCTTATTGTGGCGATCATAGCTTTGGCCAATCAAAAAAAAGAAACCTCGCGTGCGCTTGAAGGTGGTCAAACAGGAACAATTATTAAAACGCCTGAGAATAGCAAGCTTGTTGGGAAAGAACAGAATTTTGCCAATAGCGATGCTCCCCTTATTTCTTCTCTTGAATCAAAAATAGAAAAATTGGAAGCTTCTGTAGACCTGAAAACAAAAGAAAATTTAAGTCTAAGAAAAAAAATAGCAACTAATTCAGATTCTGAAGATAAAACTGATTATGAATTTCTATTGGCCGCTGCTGAAAAAGCAAAAAAAGAATTGGCCAATAAAGTTTCAGAACTAGAATCGAAATTAGAACAAAAAGAACTAGAAAAAATGGAAATTAAAAGGGAACTGACTTATAAACAGGACGCCAGAAAAGGGGAGCAAGGGGTCGCTAATAACTTTGACAACTTTCAGATCGGTTCACGTTTTAAACTTCAGAATGTTCACTTTTATCCTGGAACAGAAAAAGCAATAGAGCCTTATTCAAGTCGTGAAGTAGAAGATCTCGCATTGTTCTTGAAGAAAAATCCAGCTGTTTCAATCGAAATTTCAGGTCATATATATGAAACTAAAAAGGCCATTGAAGCAGGCAAGGCTGATGATGAATATAATTTATCAGGAAGAAGGGCACAGTACGTTTGTCAGAAGCTAGAGGAGTTTGGAGTCAATCCAAAAAGATTGAGGTGCCTAGGTTATGGCGCAACAAGACCTCTATACTTAACAGATGACCAGTACTCTGAGGAAGCCCAGTTGAATAGAAGAGTTGAAGTTGAAATCCTTACCAAATAATCTTCTCCCATTTTCAGGCGAGGCATATCTTATAAAATCCTTTTTTAGTGGACAAGAATCCTCCAACCTTTTGAATAAGATTAAGTCTACTGTTAAGTGGCGAGACGACAAAATAACTATGTTTGGAAAGACCTATCCTCAAGCGAGAAAAGTTGCTTTTTATGGTGATGAAAATATTGAATACACTTATTCTCGTATAAAAATGAGGACACGTTTTTGGACTGATGAATTGAAAATGCTTAATGATAGGTTGAAGCTTGATTATGATTTAATATTTAACACCGCTCTCGTAAACTACTATCGCGATGGAAGGGATCATATGTCCTGGCATAGGGATGATGAACCTGAGTTAGGAATAAACCCGTCGATTGCTTCTATCAGTTTTGGAGCTAGTCGTGATTTCTTTTTCCGTCACGATGAAGGTGAAAAAGTAAAATTAACTCTTGAAAATGGAGATCTTCTTCTTATGCTTGGAGAAACTCAGCACCATTGGAAACATGCTTTACCTAAAAGGCTAAAAATAAATGAACCTCGTATGAATATTACGTTTAGAAGGATCTTTGAGTGACGGCGTCAACATCAACTTCGAGGGCACATTTAAAATGACCCTGTGGGCATTCTTTTTTTCCATGTAACCCGCAAGGCATACAATCTAATCTTTCTCTTTGCACGAGAAGTGAGTCGTCAGCTAGCGGGTAATATCCAAAGTCAGGAACAGTTGAGCAAAAAATAGCAGTAGTTTTTGCATTTACACTGCTTGCAAGATGAAGAGGGGCGGAGTCATTCACAAAAACTCTTTTAGCTCCCGCCATAAGATAGGCTGAATCAAGTAGATTAAGTTTTCCGGCAAGGTTAGTTACATCAGTGCTAATTCCGTCCAAATAGGCTTTGTCATCTGGACCACCGATGAGAATGATTTCTCCGTGTGGTTTAAGTTTTTGTATGAGTTCTTTCCATTTTGATTCGTGCCACTGTTTAGTGTACCAGACACTTGAAGGAGCCAGAACATAATAGGGAGAATTAAGGCCTAAATCCTGAATCTTATTTTTTTCTTTATCTGAAAAATATAATTTAGGGCGTAGCGATTTGTCTGAGGGGATACTCTCATTGGTTATTGCCGTCAGTAGCTGATGGTTTCTTTGTACTTCGTGAAAGAATCCGAACTCACCTTGATCTTGAGCGGGGTGAGGTATTTTATGATGAACTTGGTGGCTGAACAAAAATGCTAATGGATTGGAATGAAATCCCACTCTAAGTTTAGCACCTGAGAGTCCACATAAAAGGCCCGCATTAAAAAACCTTTGTATATTTAGCACGAGGTCATATTTATTTTTTCTTACTTGAAACAAAAGACTGATTAAATTTTTAAATTTCCCTTTGGATTTATCCCAAATGAGGACTTCATTTAAATGAGGATTATGCTTGAGAAGGCTCTCATTGCCTTTTCGAAGTAGAAAATCTATTTTCGCTTCTGGATAGCTTGCCCTAACACTTTCTATAAGTCCTGTGGCCAGAATTACATCACCTATGAAAGCGGTTTGGATAATTAAGACTCGTTTCATTTTTTTAAGTCAGTATCAAACTTCTCGCCAGCTTGCATTCTATAAACCTTCACATTTCGGATGAAGACATTCCATGCCCCCATACAAGAAATAATAAAGCCGGCCTTACCATCGAGAAAGCCACGATTTAAGATATAACGCTTTAAGAAAGCAAAAAATGGTTTAATCAATAAGTGGTAACTTGTAACTTTTTTAATTTTATTTACACGATCAAGAGCTGCCCAAGTCGTGTAACGCATACCTTTTAGCAGATGAGGCTCCAATCCTTTTCCCGCATAAGTGTCATGTTTTAGTCTGTTTTTTAAACGACCAACTTCTCCATCTGCAAGGACTTCAGCGTGAACATGCTTATCTTCGTAGCGACATTTACTTTTTCTAAAGAGCCTGATGACGGCATCACCTTTCCAAACATTATTGACGGTCTGATCCATAAAATAATTATCACGTCTAATCCAATAGGCTACCTCTTTTGGGTTTGAGGCAACGATGGATTGGATTTCATCGATCAATTTAGGATTAGTCCTTTCGTCAGAATCTAATAGAAAGATCCAGTCATGTTGAGCCTGAGGGATAGTCCAATTTTTCTGGGCCGCAGAATGCTCATACTCGTGTTGCAATAATTTTACCTGCGGATATTTTTTTATGATTTCCAAAGTATTATCTGTAGAGAAAGAGTCTACGACGATGATTTCATCGGCAAATAAACAAGACTCAATAGCTCCGGCAATATTGAACTCTTCGTTAAAACAAGGAATTATGGCTGATATTTTTTCTGACATAGCTGCATTATAGATTTACTTGATGCGTCAAGTAAAGTGTTTGATTTTATTGCTACCTGAGCAAATTCAAGTAAAATATTAGTGTGTCAAATTAAAGGAAATTTGGTGCTCGGGGCGGGACTGCAAAATGCGAGTAAGCATTTTGGATCAGCTTCGAAAGCGGGTGGTAAATTTCAAATGTAGGAAATTTGGTGCTCGGGGCGGGACTTGAACCCGCACAGCTAAATTAGCCGAGGGATTTTAAATCCCTTGTGTCTACCAATTCCACCACCCGAGCCTAAACGAGGTTGATAGAATGAATGAAATGATAAGGATAGTCAATAAAAATGAGTAAGATTTCAAAACTAATTCTCAGTATTTTATTTCTCAGCGCATGCTCTAGTGTGGAAAGCATTAAAGAGTCAGTTGATGATCTTGTGCCTCTAGATCTTTCTGAAAAAGAGAAAGCGGTATTCGGGAATAAGGATTATGCGGACGCCTTGGTGTCCAAAGTCGTACCTAAATGGTTTGAGGTGGATGACCGGTTCAAATTGACTTCTAGTATGGGGGAGAAACCGGCTCATTTGTTTTATGATGTTCAGCCAGATTTAAATGCAGAAAATTATAAATTAAATTTTGTAATCACCACACCTGAAGGGAGCGACAAGTTATACAATATTGATATGCTCTCTGGTCAGCATTATGTTGATAAAATACTTTGCGAGCAAAAAGATATTTTTGGAAAATGGGATGATTCGATTTATAAACCGCCTTTTACTTCTGGCATTGTTCCCCGGATGCTAGATCAATTGGGTACTCCTCAAAAAATCATTGTGTTTGGCGATGGTGAATATTTCTCCAAGCATTATCAGGATAACTTTTTTGATGCTCGAGTAATTGGTGGTTATATTGAAAAAGTCTGTCAGATAGGCACATGTCCAAAGCTCACTGATTATAATTCTAGGATCGTCGTTGTCGCAGTTCAAAGTGGTAGTG
>CATLVA010000106.1 GCA_950060715.1 uncultured Oligoflexia bacterium
TTGTATAAGAATATTCATACTTTCTTGTATACTTTCGATCTAGTATTATAGTTGCGTTTATGTTCGCACCTTTTTCCAGTAATAATCTGACAACTGCCGGCTGATTGTTAATAATAGCGAAGTGTAAAGGCATCATTTTGGCCAAAGCTCTTCCTTCACATAAGCTATTTGGATTTGCCCCCTCTGCTAAAATATAGTTTAAAACTTCTGTGTTTCCTGTTTCAACTGCTGTTGAGAAAATTGAGTTGCTCGAACAGAACTCATCAATATGATATTCTCCAGTATGAATAACGACTCTATTTGTAGGATATGTTGCTTGGTAATTATAATTTGTAAGTAACTCCATCACGCTTGTCGAGTCATCTTTCATCGCAAAATTGATTAAAGTTTTTGTTATTTCAGCCCCACTTTCCAGAAGTATATTTTTTATTTCTTCGTTATTAACTTTAACTGCTTCGGTTAAAGGTAGGAAATGAGCTCTTTCGTCCTCGTTGTAAAATTTATTTATATTTGCACCCAAGTCTATTAGGCTAACAACTTTATCAATATTTTCATCACGAATAGCCTTGATAAGTCCCATATTACAAGCCATTTGATTTCTGCAATCCCAATATCTATCTTTTAGATTCAAAATCCCTGTTCTGGCCTCTGCATGGAGTGCGGATAAAATTAATAAAAATATAAAAGTTACTCTCATATTACTCCTTACTCATAAACTAAATGTTTCAAATTTATATATTGTTCAGATTTTCCCACTTTTAATGAACAGGTGAAATGAGTATTGTAATCCTTGCAGTGGGTGTCCACTTTTTTGACAGTCAGTGCCTCTGTAACATTTTAGATTAAGTCATTAAAATTCCATTGAAACATATTTCGAATTTAAGAATCCACAAACTTGAAGTATTTTCAGCTTAAAGTACGCCATATTTCTATATCCATAACCTCTCTTCTTTAACGTCTTAATTACGTTATTCTGACCTTCAGACAGTGAGCTTGAGACTCTATAATAAAAGTAGTTTTTAAATGTGCTCCATCCCTTATCAAACTTATCCCACCATTTATTTAATTCAAAAAAGTATTTGCACTGACGAATCCATTCTCCAAGCTGAACAAACTTCTCCCGAGCTTCATATTCATCTCTAGAGTCATACAGCTGGTGCATCCCTTCTTTTATAAGTTCTAAGTACACAAAGTCCTGATTCTCCTTCATTAGAGTATTTATATGTCGGTTATCAGTCTTGCTTCGCCTCTCAGACTTTGTCACAAAAAGCCGTTTAAACTTACCTCTAGAAAGTCTTTTAGTTTCACCACGACATATATGTTCATGAAGCCATTTTCTATCTGTGTCCACTGCTTCATTAAAGTTCTGCATTACATGAAACCTATCCCACACAACTGTTGCCATCGGACAATGTTCATTTACACTTGCTTTATAACTATCATGTTGGTCTATTGCGACCACATCAATATCCTTACAACGATCTTCTCCAATAGCTTTAAAAAACTCATCCAAAGCTTCTTTCTTGCGAGATTCTGAAACCCAAATAACTCTTCTCGTATCCAAATCACACACAATTGTGAAAAATCTGTTATCTCTGGATTCTTTGGAGTGATACTTTTTCTTCCTAGCATAGACTTCATCAACTGATATTCTTGTAACTTTAGGTATCTTATAGTGCTGAAACATTCTTTTAAGCCGATTGAAATCGAGTCTATGCATGGTCATCTTGTTAATTCCTACAAGCTCTCCAACCCGAGATACGGCACTAATCTCACACATTCTTCCAAGCCACCACACATATTCACGAGTTAAGTGAGGAGTCTCAGGAGCTATAAATTCTAAATGTTCAGCTCGGATCTTTTTACACTTATCACAGTATCCTTTACGCCTTTTTAGATGAATGAATGTCTTATATTGAAAAATTGGCATGGTTTGAATTTTTTGGCGATAGTAACCAGTGATATGAGAAAAAGGAGATTTGCATCTATGGCAACAGGATTCTTTATCTGCGTAGTGGTGTTCAACGAAAAGATCTATATAGCCCTTATCAAGCCATTCATCCATTCGTTTTGAATAAAATCCATTAATTGCTTTTAAGAGAAATTTTGGTAATCTCATTACTGGCCTTCCTTTGCTTTAAATAATTAAAATTGTGGTTAATTTTATTTTACTTAAAACAAGTACAAGGCCAACTTTTTTAATCAACAACCTTTTTTGTTAAAGATCCCGATTTTGAAGAGGCGAACAAAACCGCACAAATAGATGGCATTTTTTAGAATAAAATGGATGCCAGGTTTTAATATTTCAGTCAAGTCAGTTAATAAGGTTCTGAAATTAGATTGTACAGTAACTCAGATTGAGCAATATACGACTTTAATATATAATCAGAACATAATGGTGAGGTGTTATGTTAGCGGATTCAAAATTGGAGAAAATCTGTTTGAAATTTCTTTTAATACTGACTTTAATTGGTTGTACTAACTCTCAAATAAAAGTCGCAGGAGAAGTTTCATCTTCTGGGCAAAACGACAATGTAGGTGAACAAGAACAAAATGATGATACCGAGTTTCTAATGGCAAATTCAAGTTTTGACTCTCAAGATTTGATAGTGACGAATGTATCATCAGAGGTAAGAGCAATTGCTTTATCTCATGACAAACAATACATCTACACATGTGCTTTGAATGGAATAAAAGAAATTTACGCATACGATAGAGGCAATGGAGCGTTGAAATATACCTACAGCTACAGTGCAAGCAATAGGTTCTGTAAATCCATTGACGTACATTCCTCGGGTACTGTTTATTTTTCTCTATCCGACTCAGATGAAATCGGAGTTGCTAGCTCAGACTTAAGTACGGTTTCGATTCTCTCTTTAGAGAGTATTGTCGGATTAACGGATACTGGAAACAATGACCTCGATGCTCAACAAGTTTTTGTCTTTGAAAATTATTTGTATCTTGCAAGTGATAAATTGGGGCGAATTTACAGGTTGAATCTAAACAGCTCGAATGGTGCTATCTTGAGTTTAGATACCACTTGGGGAACAGCTGGATACGTTCAATTAAAAGATGATTTGGGCAATAATATAGATTCATCTGATGAATTACTAAGTATGGTTTATGACAGCGAAAGAAGTTCGCTCTTTGCTGTTTTGGAAGGAGTTGATGTTGTTATAAAAATTGAAAATCAAGGAAGTACTCAAAGTTTCGATGTTATGGATATTCCCGCAGGGGCAGCACCTCATGATATCGAAATCTTAGATGAATATTTTCTAGTTACTTATGGAGCAAGCGATGGAAGTCAGAACAAACCAGTTGGTATAGGAGTGTTTAATCGTTCAGATTTATCTTATAAGACAACATTAAAAGATATAAATAACCAGTTAAGAAATGCTCAGGGGATAGTTGTTGATGAGGAGGATCGAGAGTTTTATGTAGTAGACGGTTTTTATGGTGCACCAAATGATATTTCCCTTCCTAGAGTTAGTGATTCAGGAAATCAAAATATTATTTTAAAATTTACTTATAATCAGTAAATCTTAACAGCCTTCAAACTTACCTGGAATTTGAATAAACATCATACTGTGTGCTGGTAGATTGAACTCATTTTCTAATTGGCTCTGCCAACTAGTACCCATAACTTCAGTTGGTTCAAGAACAGGTTTACCATTAAATAATATTTCCTGACTATAAAGACCATTTTTCGGGGAAAGAACGTCAAAGTACTTTTCTCCTTCAAATCCTTCCAGGGTAAAGTCTTGTTTCTCATTTGTGAGATTGAGAGCAAGCAGTACAGCTCCATTACCGAAGCGTGAGCAATGAGAGTAAAAGCGAAGAGGTGATTCTTCGTTATCAAAATTAACTTTCAACACATTTTGTCCCATGTATTTTTTCCAAAGAAGACTAGCGTAGTAATCTGGTCTCGGTGATCCATCAGTATTGAGAAGAGCATAGTCTGCTCCAACCAGATTTTGTCTGATGACCACCTTATGATCGAGTTTGGCGAGCTGTCCTAGTTGATCAAGCCACCAAAGTGCATTGATGTATTGGTCAGAAACGCCGGGCTCTCCTCCGCATTGAGCCGAACCGGTTTCACCCAGCCAGAGCTCACTTTTAGGAGCATATTTGTCTCGTGTTTGTTTTAGCTCCTTCGCCCAAATACTAACTTCATCTAAATACTTTGGGGTGATGAGATCATCCTTATCCATTCTTCTGATAGCAACCGGACAACGAAATGATTGGGTAGGGTAGTAATGCCAAGTAATAATATCTAATTCGTTTTTTAATTCAGGGATTAAGTTTTCTATCGAGCCAAAGTAGAACCCAAGTGGTTCACCGATAACTGGCCAAAAAGCTGAAGCCGGACCCGCAAGTCTTGAGTTTAGGTGGTATGAAGAGATGAGCTTCTTAGCCTGTAAGTAGTTTTTAGCATACTCATTTTCTGTCGGTTGAAAATCTCTTCCAAAAACCGCCCAGTACGCAAAGACCTCATTTCCTAATTCAAATCTCCAGTTGAAGTTGTTCACTTTTAGAAAAGCAAGGAGCTCATCCAGGTTATCAGTATTCCATTTATTCTCTCTCCAAGTAGGAGGACCATGATTCAGAGTAAAAAATATCCTGAGTCCAGTTTTTTTTGAAAACTCATTAACCTCAAACAATTTTTTCGCGGTAAACTCTGAATCAAATTTTTTAGGTTTTTTATTTCCCTGGATATTATAATAAACCGCATCTGCCTCTGAACCACCTATTCTAAGGTAGGCTGGTACAAGAAGCTTAGCTCGTTCAATAAGAGTGTTATTAGAAAGATCTAGTTCAGGAAGTTTATTTTTGCCACGACCGCCAATCATCTCTCCCTCTTTATCCCAAAAAAAACTGCCGACCACTTGAGCTGTATCAAGAGAGACTGATAGAAACTCTTCATGAACATATGAAATTCTTTGCTTGGTATTAATCTCAATTGTTGGGGAAGTATAATTTCTAGGCCAATAAAAAGCGATGGAACAAATAAGTACGATCGTGAGGAGAATTGTTTTTTTCATGCTTGGAGTATAGGTAAAAAAAAGCCCCCTGTCTCCAGGAGGCAAAACGTTTAAAATAGGAAACTCTCGCTAGGCTATAGATCGCATTTCAAAATTTGCTTCTAGAGCATCAAGAGTTGCTTGAAATTCAGATAATGTTGGTAAGTTTCCAAAGTGAGTATTCTCAAACGAGTTCATCCCAATAAAGTCAAAAACTTCTATTTTAGATGAGCTTTCACTTTCTTTTTTGAAACATCTCCATTTTGTGTCACCGGTTTTTTGAAAATTAGTAAGGACACTTTTTACTAACTCTTCCCTTGTTTTAACTCCAATACTCATCACTCTTCCTTTAGTGTCGAGTTCAAGATACCAAACCTTGTAGTCTTGGGTTTTTTCCGGGTGCTTGTTGGGTTCTACACAAACTGCTAAATACATATGTGCCTCCTTGCCTCAAATTTTAGATAGGTCCTTAGCTCGTCCCTAAGCTATACCTGCAGCGGACCTATGTAACCGCTTCCTGCTCAGTCATCATATCCACGTTCTAGAGGGGCTGCACGAACTTTTCCCTAACAGTTTCTGGCCTATGATTAAGAGAATGTCAGAACTAAAAGGCTCAATTTGCCCCCACGTGTAACATGTTGGGCAAACCACTTGATATTGCTAACTTCCCTGTGGGTGGGGTAATGGGGTGTTTTGCCCCGATATTGCCCCTACGCTTTGTTTCAATAGTGTTTTAGGTCAGTATTGAGTAGAATAGATTTAACATATGAGCATAAATGTATTTTTGGCCTCCCTAAAAATGGCGGTCGCAACCTTCTTAAGTCGAATATTGGGTCTTGTTAGAGAGCAGGTTATCGCTTTCTATTTTGGAGCGTCAGGTTTTACTGATGCCTTTTTAGTTGCCTACAGAATTCCTAATCTTCTAAGGGATCTTTTTGCGGAAGGAGCTTTTTCCGCAGCTTTTGTTCCTGCTTTTGTAGAAGCTAATCTTGAGAGTAAAGACAGAGCCAGAAACCTTCTTTGGTCACTCTTTATTATTTTAGGAGTGATAACGT
>CATLVA010000107.1 GCA_950060715.1 uncultured Oligoflexia bacterium
CCAAATGTACCGACAGCGACAGAAGGCCAGCCAGAAAACTGAACCGCAGGCCATCCTTCAAACTGAAGCCTTACATGCCTACCTGGAAACACGAGCGGCAAATCATTTCCATTAATATAAATCTCAACTGCCTGTTCAAAACTAGAAGGGACGAATTTTGCAAGTAGATCGCCTTCATTCACCACAACATTTCCCGAACCATGAAGGACTCTTAGAATCACACCGTCCCTGGGAGCAGTAATCATCTGCGTCTGTTGCCGAGAAAGTTTAACTTCAGCACCTGCAAGATTTGCAGCAGCTTCCGCCTCTTGAGAAAGAAGTTTTTTATATTCAATTTTTGCTTTTTCAAATTTTGTTCTAGCTGAAAGTCCTTGTTCAAAGAGCTCTTTTTGTCTTTTGTAGTTTATATAAGATGTTTCACTCGCAGCTTTTGAAGCTTCGTACTTCTTAAGTTTTGCGTCTCGCTCTAGTTTTAATCGATCGATGAAATTAGGATCATTATCTACAATCTCTACAATTGGATCTCCTTTCAAAACTTTTGTGCCATCTGAAACATACCATTTATTAATACGACCAGGCAGAGTTGAATTAATATTCTGAACCCTATCATTTGGATTCATCGCAATGACTTTTCCATATCCTTTTGAACTCTGCTGCCACGGAGTGACCACGAGAATAATAACTGAAAAAGCTATGCTTCCCAAAATAACGGCTGCAAGGGTTCTTGACCATTTAGGAACGAAATACAGATTTCTTACTGGAAAATCTTTATTCATGATCTCTCCTTACATCTGAAAGCTCTCTTCCTGAATCACAACTCACAATTTCTTCACCGTTTAGAAAATAATAGCCATCAAAATCAAAACCTTCTAGATTCTGATTGCTAAGTACAATAAGAGTAATATTCTGATCGATTAAATATTTTAAAATACTTCTTCGCCTTTTCTTTTCCAATCCCTCAAAAACATCGACCGCCACAATAACTTTTGTTCCCACTAAGATCTCTCTTGCGATAGTCAAACGTATCAATTGAGATGGCCATAGCGGATAACCAGCTGGGTTAATTTCAGTGTCTAATCCATCAGGCAGTGCCGTAATCATATCTTGAAGGTCCACCACCTCCAAAACTTCTTCCACCTTTTTTATGGATATTTTTTCTAGTCCAAAAGTCAGATTTTCAAAAAGCGTTCCGTAAAAAAAATGAGGTTCTTTTATGACTGAGATAAAATCATTCACTTGAAAAGCACAAAGTTCTTCGTAGCTTCTATTTCCAAATTGAACTTTATATCGACTCTCATCAGTAAACCCTCTGATCATATCGATAAAACTCAGTTTACTTGAATAAAATTTACTTTGAAGTAAGTAGCTCTTTCCATGTTCAAAATTGAGCGTCTCATTATCAAACTTCACGAGTAAATCTTTACCTTTAATTTCTACAATTTCCTGCTTTAAATTTTCGGCTGGTTTCAATTTATAAAGTGAAGAAATTTTACTCAAAGCTGCATAAAGATCATAAAAATCTTCCAAGTATTTGCCTGCTCCAGAGAGTCCTGCAAGAATTACTGTAACGATGAGTTCCGCAGCGACTAATTGCCCCAATGAAAGTTCACCAGAAATAACGAGAAACCCACCCAAACCTAAAATCAACGCACTCAAAAATGAATAAGAAATGAGGAGTAATACAATCTGAATGAATAAAAGCTTAAAATGGTCTTTTCTAGAGCCGATGTAATCATAAACTTTACTATCTGTGACTTCATAGACTTTCTTTTTATATTTTTGTCTTTTAAAAAAAGTACTCTCTCTAGCTATTTCTTCTAACCAATATGCTAGTTTGTATTTTCGATCTGATTCCTCAACCGCGGTCTTCATCGCTCTAGATCCAAATAAAAACCAGATTCCTGCTAGAAGAGAGATTAAGATAATATCAAAAACCAAAAAGTATGGGTGGTAAAATGCTAAGAGGATGAGTCCAAGTACGATCTGTAAAACGAGTGAAACACCACCAGTAATTAAAGTGGTCGCTTTTTTCTGAACAGTCATTATATCAAAATAACGGTTCACCAGTTCAACACCATAATGCTTTGATAGTTCATCTTTACCAGACATCATTATATTTTCCGCAATATCGGTGCTAATACGAATGAAAAAATGGCGTTGAAAAATCTCTATAATGAAAGTTTGTAGCGCTTTTAAAATACTGGATATAATCAAAAGAGATAAAAGTAAGACCGTTAAAATAACTAGCGGCTGAACTAGAACTCCAAAAGCAATTGTGTTTACTAGTGCTTGTACTGAAATTGGTATGGCCAGGGTGATAATACTGACCGCAATCCCATAAATGATTGCAATAGCGAAATATGAGCCTTCAGGTTTTAGGAGTTGATTATAATAAGATAAAAAACTTCTAAATTTTTGCATTCTGACCTCTAAAAAACAGTGCTAGAAAGCGGCGAGGTTCCCCTCGCCTAACGCGGTTTATGGGTCTAGGTAAGCACCCCGAGCTTTTTCAAACACTGGATGTTGCTTACTCATGGAGCCATTAGCATCACGGTTTCCCGTAGATGCACATGATAGAGTAAAAAGAATTGCACTGATCAGAAAAAAAGCTTTCATAACTTTAATCCCCCTTCTTTTTAAACACTACCACCGGTCAGGATTTCAATATATTAAATAAAATCTCTTAGGTTGTTAGATTTTATCAATCTAGCACCTAAGCGTCTATAATCATTAGCAATTACAAGACATGTCAAAGTAAACAAAAACAATGTCGAACTTAAAATGAACTAAACACTAATTTTAGCTTCTAAATGAGCGACCTCTTTTAGCACACTCTGCTTCATATTCATCCAGCCATTTCTTTTCTTGCTCAGTCAACAGACTTTCTTCAATTAAAAGTGGGTCGAATCCAATCACAGTTAATGGTTCGAAAGTTAAAAATCCCTCAAACTTTGGATGCTCGATTACAATAGCAATATTTTCGATTCTAACCCCACCAAAGCCTGGAATATAGATCCCTGGTTCAATTGAAACCACTTGGCCGGGCTTTAAAAGATAATTTCTAACGGGACTAATTCCAACTCCACCTTCATGAACGTGAACACCAACTCCATGGCCAGTACCATGGGCGAAATCATAACCAGCTTGGTAAAGAGGTTGTCTTGCAATCGCATCAAGTCCTGAACCACGAGTTCCAGATTTGAAGACTGCATTTTGCAAATGAAGTGTTCCCTTTAATGTAAGTGTATAGATTTCTTTTTGCTTAGCCGAGCCTTCTTTTGTTCCCGCCATGAAAGTACGAGTCGTATCAGTCGCAAAGCCAGCACCAAAATATCCACCAGAGTCGAGAAGAACCATACTCGTATCATTCAGAATAATATCTGCTTTTGGATCGCCATAGTGAATGATAGACCCGTTCGCATCAGCACCAGCAATTGTATTAAAGCTTTGGGCCACAGCTCCTTGCTCATTATATTTTTTTGTTGTTTCATGATAAAGATCTAGCTCAGAGATTGATTTGTTTTGAGAAACATTTTCTCTCACCCATTTTATTGTATTAAAAATGGCCGTGTCTGATTTTTCAAATGATTCTCTGAATGCTTGCAGCTCAACCTCTTCTTTGATTGATTGCCACTCAATTACGCCCCCCTCTTTTTCGATCAAGGCTTCAGGACCAAAAACATCTTTTAATTCTTGATACAGTTGTGCATTCAACATTCCAGGATCAAAAAGGACTTCTTCCAAATTGTACTTATTTTGAATCTCTTCAATCTTAGCTCCTCGCTCTGAGGCAGAAGCATTTATATACTCAACACCACTATCTTCATTCTCAACTTGAACACCTTCATCAATAAAGACAAATGCTTTATCATGAGTCAGTAGCCCCACACCTAAATAAGCCGAAGAAAAAGGAATATGATACCCTCGCGCATTTGTTACCCAAGCAAGAGAGTCAATTGCCGTAACAAGATAAGCTTGCTTATTATTTTCAATAATCATATCCAACTTATCTTTTACAGTTTTATTGATGTATTTCTTATCAAGAGCCTTCACGCCAGGAAGAGACGTAGCAGATTGAAACTCAACGACCTCATTAAGAGCTCCACTAAACACCCCTTGGATTTCAATTTTGTTCTTTTCAAGGTAGGAGAAAAAATCATAAGAGGTTCTATCCATTTCAACAGCGATCTTCTTTACACTCAGTTTTTTTAGATCTTCTTTTAAAGTCGATAACAAACCTTGGTTAGCTCCAACCTTCACCACATCCACTAGACTTAGATCACATTCCAAATCTGCTTGCTCGTGGTAGCGGCCATCTACATAGAGCTTAACTTTTCCGCTCGCCGGTACTAAAACCTCTGCTACAGAGCCAGTAAAGTTGGTGAAATAAAATCGATGACAATCTGACATCGGAACATATTCATTAAGATATGGGTCGAAACTTGAGATATAAAAATATTCCATTTGATTGTGCGACATATAATTTTGTAAAGCTTCAATATTAGACTTTACCTGTGCTGAATCTAGTTTAAATTTTGAACTCATGAACGACTCCTATTTGGTTTGCCCTCGCATCTTACACAAATTAATGACAAAATGAAACAGTCAGGTTAGCGTTGTCACATGAAACACGAGCCAATATACTACGGTGAATACCTTAAACTAGATCAACTTCTAAACTCCCAGCAATTAAAATCCAAAGAGCATGGGAATGAAGCTCATGATGAGACTTTATTTATAATTATCCATCAAACTTATGAGCTTTGGTTTAAGCAAATTCTACACGAATTTGACTCTATTTACGCGCTGTTTAACACGGAACATGTTAAACCCAAAAGTTTTGGAACCATTAATCATAGGCTACAAAGAATTATCGAAATTCAAAAAGTTTTGAATCAACAATTAAATATTATTGAGACGATGACTCCTTTAGATTTTATGGATTTTAGGGATTACTTAGTTCCAGCTTCTGGCTTTCAAAGTATACAGTTTAGACAGCTCGAACTAAAAATGGGGCTTCGTCAGAAATATAGACTACAAGCTGATAAAGCTTTTTTTAATTCAAGGCTTGAACAGAAAGACAAAGACCTCCTAATAAAAATGGAAGAAGCTCCCACTTTCTTAGAGCTTTTAGACAACTGGCTTGCAAGGATGCCGTTTGCAGAATTTGATGGTTTCAATTTTTGGGATCACTATCGCTCAACCGTTAATTCCATGTTGGATGAAGATAAACAAATTATCAGTGACAACACCACTTTAAGTGAAAAAGAAAAAGAGTTTGAATTTAAAAACCTTGAAGCAACTCGTGTTAATTTTGAGCTGCTTTTTGATGAAGAAAAGTATAACGAACTTAGAGAGCAAGGAGTTGTGAGACTTTCCAGAAAGGCCAAACTAGCAGCCATCTTTATTAAGCTTTATAGAGATGAACCAATTCTGCAAATTCCTAACCGATTGTTAGAACTTCTAATTGATATGGATGAGATGTTCACTACCTGGAGATACCGTCATGCGATTATGGCCCACAGAATGTTAGGGACAAAGATTGGAACAGGTGGATCTAGCGGTCATGAATATCTCAAAAAAGCGACAGAGAATAACCGCGTTTTCACTGACCTTTTTAACCTTGCGACTTATCTGATTCCGACGAAGAATAGACCTAAACTACCTGAACAGGTGGAGAACTCGCTTGGGTTTGCTTTTGAAAGGTAGCATTTAAAAATTTTCTGCAAACAATAATTGGCAATTCTTTAAAATGGGCTTCAAGTATTCTTAAGAAGCCCCTATTTCTTAACAACTATTAACTGACTTAAACCGCTAAAATAACGATTTTTATCAACTTTCCCTAAAGTTTTGTCTAGGGATTTCGACAAGAATTATTGAAAATAAACTTACAGCCTAAGGTGAGCACTATGAGTATTAAGTTTGGCTCGATAATTTTTGTGATATTAGCCGTTTTTATCGTGAAACTATCGTTTGATAATTACAGTTCGGCGCAAGCTAATGATCAAGCTTCAATCACAAGAGTTGATTTTAATTAGTCGAATATTTTAAAAATAGATTAAATACCGAAGTT
>CATLVA010000108.1 GCA_950060715.1 uncultured Oligoflexia bacterium
AACTAGGATCACCAATAAAATCATTAATTGACTGGTTAATCTTTAAAGTAACATAACGAGAAACTTTATTGATTTGAGGAGTTATTTTTAAGCTTAGCTTTGCTTCTTGTTTACCCGTAGTTGTTTGAACAGTTCCATTGGTGGTATTAGTGTTAATGATAGGCACTGAAGCACCAACTTCAAACTCTGCTTCTGTATTATCCATAGCAAGTAGCTGAGGAGTTGCAAGAACATTTGTTGAAGTATTATTAGCAATGGCCTTTATCAGTGCGTTTACTGAGTTGATTTTTATTTTGTTTCCACCAATTTCAAATTCAGTAGGGCTTTGATTTGGTCCACCGATACCTACAAAGAAATTGCTAATATTAACTGGGTTACCATCAGCTAGTAGAGTCCCAAGTCCTTGACCAGAGTTAAAACCACCAGTTTGAGCATTTCCTTTTCCGTATTTACCGACAAAATCAACTCCCCAAGCTCTAACTTTGTTGAGTGTGGTTTCCATAATTAAACCTTCAACATAAACTTGGTCTCTTGGGATATCTAATTTTTCAATAACATTTTTAATTGTGATCCAGTCCGTAGGAGAGGCAGTAACAACCAGAGCATTATTGTTTTTGTCTGCATTGATCTTTACTTCACCGTTAAATAGAGTTGAGCCCGCGTCTCTTGTGACGAAACTTCTTGCTGTTCTACCGGTAGTATTCGATCTAGTTGCACCAGATACTAGATTTGAAAGAGTTTTCGCTATTTCTTCTGAATTACCATAATTTAAATAAAGAACATGGATCTTATCTGAATTACTTGAACTAAATTTAACATCTAGTTTTTTGATTAAGTTTCTCAGTTCCTCCGCGCCAGTAGCATTTGCCATGGCGATGATTGAGTTGGTTCTAGGCTCTGCAATGATTTTTGAAATATTCTTTCCATCATCAGCACCAGCACTTGAGAATCTTTTTGATTTAGACCTAACATTAGTAGATCTTGAACTTCCTGAAGAGCCACCTCGAAGAATTTCATCAAGAAGTTTAGCGATCTCAGAAGCAGAACTATTATAGACAGGAATGATTTGTAGAGACTCTTCGTATCCCGGCACATCTAAAAATTTAATTAGTTTTTCAAGCCTATTAATATTTGTCCCTGTATCAGAGATGATAATAGTATTTGTTTGCTTAAGATCGATTATCCTTCCGTACCTAGACATAAAAGGACGGAAATTTCTTGAAATCTCAGCAGCATCAACATGCTTTAATGCCATAACTTTCATGACATGCGCATCTGTCTCAGGCGTGAAAGATCCTGTGTAGATCTTGGTCGGAGAGTACCTTACATCTCTAGTATTGATGACTTTATAAAAAGCACCAGATTTAACGAGGGTAAATCCCGCCATATCAAGTGAAGTCAAATAAGCTTTCCAAAAATCCCCAACAGTGATTGGAGTAGAGAAGGAGATTGAAACCTTTCCTTTAACATCTTTATCTAAAATAAGATTGATCCCTGTTAGCTCTTGAATCTCTCGAGTGATCTCCATTATATCTTTATCAACATAATCCTTTGGCTCTACAATTTCTGGGCCGAAGGCTGTTTCTGGATTTAAGTTAACAAATGGATTCGTTTCCTGCTTAGGAGCTTGAGTTCTATTTCCAAAGGCATCTGCATTTGCTTGAGAATCAACAAATCCATTCGCGTCAGAGTCACTATCTCTTTTTGTTCCTGGATTAAAGCGAGATTCGGTTTGATATTTATCTTTTTTAAATTGAGCCATTGAAGAGGAGCTCATCACCATCATGGTGGCCATAAAAAGAGCGTTCATTCCTTGAGCTTTCGTTTTCATAGATTCCTTTACTCTATATTGTAGTTCTGTGTCACATTATCTCCTTGGCGATCAAATCCGAGAGAGAGGTTATTAAGTGACGTAATCTTGCCAAATAATGACATGACTTCATTTATTTCTTTAATTGGCTCACCGTTAATTGAAGTAATAACGTCTCCGTTTTGTACTCCTAAGTAAGCAAAAATTCCTCCCGGATCTACGTCTACAATTTTAAAAGAAATTGTTCCGTCAGGATTTTTGATAGGGATACCTTTTGCTTCGGTGAGGATAGTGTTGATATCCGCAAGTTTGGTTTTCAAGAAATCTCTTTTAACTTTAAAAGTGTTTCCTTCTTGTTGAATACCATCTATTTTTTTCGCTTTTGCTCTAAACTCTGCAGCCTTGGTTT
Organism: uncultured Oligoflexia bacterium; assembly: GCA_950060715.1. Next base: position 2,220 of record CATLVA010000108.1, read on the forward strand.
TATTCATGGTTCTAATTCCACCACCAATACGCTTAGATCTTTTTGACTCTTTTTGTTCGATGTACTCACAGTCTTGACTTTGAAGATTTCTAAAAATCATTCTAGACTTTTCAATTCTGCCAATTTTCATGCTCTCAACAGTTTGACCTTCTCTTGCCATGAGGAGCTCTTTTTTAGAATTGAGTTGAACACTCGCAATAGATTTAACTGAATCTTGTAAAACAATCGTATCGACGAGTTTTACATTGAGACTTGATTTTTTGTTAGCACTTAAACACTGTGTTTTAGGTATCTCTTTAGGCTTATTATCTACTGGCTTCTCTTCTTCTTGTGTTTGAAAAAGATCGGCTTGAGAAATTTTATTGATATCCTTAGGAACAATCTTATTATCATCGTTAATTACAACCTGTGATTCCCGCCCAAGGTCATTATATTTTTTTGAGCCACCCAATAGAGAGCCAGAGAGTTTCGCGATGGCAAAGGTCGTAAATACTAACACTCCCATCTGAAAATAACGGTGAACTTTTGGTTTATTTTGATCAGCAAAAAACCTACTTGGAAGTGAATTCCAATTGAAGCTGCTAGCTTTACCTTTTAGATCTGCAAGATTAATTTTAGAGGTGAAATCTTGCAACTTATTAGCTGCCATGTCTTTTTTGTAGGCTTTATTGAGGTCTTTTGTATTTAAATTTCGGAATTTGTCTTTTACCCTGAGACCCATATGTTCCATACGGTCTTTAAGAGTCAAGGATCCTTCCTCTAGGTCAATTTCGTTGGTTACGTCTTCATCGTCGTATTCGTCGGCGTATTCGTCGGCATCGATTTCACTTGTTAATTGAACTTCTCCTGTGGCATCTTGCTCGGCGGCCGGCATGCTTGATGGAGGTAATTCACTAACGTCAATCTCACCAGTTAAATCTTCTGAAGCTGTAACAGTTTCAACTTCCTCATCATCTTCAAGGTAAGAATCAATATCAGGTTCATCAGGTATTTCAATATCCTCATCTTCTTCAAAGAGATCATCTTCATCGAGTTGTTCTTCTTCTAAAAAGACATCGTCTAAATCCTGAGAAGATTTCTTTTTTGATTTTATTTTATTAAATAAGTTACGAATTTTACTCATACTTTAATATTCTCATAAATCTTTTCCCATTGCGCAAGTAAAACTCCGGTCATATTTAAGTCAGATCTTAATCTTTGCACTACAACTATACTTGAATGAAATTATTTTCTATAATAACAGAAATGAAGATTTGGATCATGTCTATTTTTATTTCCCTAGTTGCTTGCTCAAGTAATGAGAAAGTTGTTGATCCGCTTGGGCCAGCAGGGGGAGCGATGGACGGTATCCCTGATGAATTTCCTCAGGAAGCTAAAGAAAAAAATTTCTCTTTTGACGACCGAACAACAGAGTATGGGCTAGATGATATTGAGGCCTACAACTTTAATGTTGTCGATATTAATGGAGACTTTTACTCGGATTTGGTCATCATACCAAGTTTTTATTCTTACCCGAAATTTTATTATTTCGATTTAGTCAGGCAAAAGTTCGTTCAAGGGGATTCACCTTTTAAGAACCCAGTGAAAGCCTCATTTATATTGTTTTATGACTTGGACAATGATCATGTACTCGATGCGATTGTGGGAGTCCTTAATCAGAAAACAGAGCTTTCAAAAGAGCCGCTAAGAATATTTTATGGCAGTAAGGTGGATGGGAAAGTGGTTTTCGACAAGCCTTACGCTATCAATGTAAAAATTTCGAACTCAACCATAGGCCTAATAGATTATAATTTGGACGGTAAGCTCGACTTGTTTATTGGTAATTGGTTCAAAATGATAAACGATAATCCTTTTCCTGCTCCAGATTATTTATTCGAAAATAAAGGTCGTAAGTTTGAAGATGTGAGTAGTGTTTTAGTTGATGAAGCTAAAAAAGATCCTTCAGGTGCTATGTTTATCAATGCGACACCTACTTATGGCGCGCAAATTTGTGATATTGATCAAAATGGCTATCCCGATATTCTCACCGTTTCAACCAACCGTTTTGATAACAAAATGTGGATGAACCGTTATAAATTCCGAGATCAAAAAAGATACTTTGAAGAGATTGGAAAATTTGCCGGATATTCAGCTGACTCAGAGGGCCTTAATAATAAGCAGGGTGGTGGTCGAAGCTTTGGTGTGGCCTGTGCGGATTATAATAATGATGGGATCATGGATATTTTTGTTGGAGAGTTGACTCACAATTATGATAGTAGTGACGTAGATAAATCTAGTGTTCTTACTGGGCGCACTTTTAAATATCCACCAAAATATTTTAGAACAGAGTATTTTTTAGATTCTTTCGATCCTGGCTGGCATGAGGCAGATCGAAGAGGCATCTGGACAGATTTTAATAACGATGGTCTTTTGGATTTATTGGTAGATAACTCGGGCTATCCTCCCCATAGTAAACTCGTTCTTTTTGAACAATTATTTGATCATGCTTTTGAAAATCGAGCTGCACAGATGGGGATCGATATTATGAATCCCATTTCAACAGTCGTGCTCGATATTAATCGTGATGGAAAGATGGATATCCTAACTGCACAATCTCAAATCAGAGATGAATCTTTAAAGCCAAAAATAAAACTCTTTGAAAATAATATTCAGACAAAGGGCCGTGGTGTTCGATTATTCTTACGCGGTGATAAGTCAAATTTTCATGGGTTAAATGCAACGATTACCATCAGAGTTGAAAAAGAGGGGCGTATAATAAATAGGCTTCAAAATGTTGCTTACTCTTACGGAGCCCTTCCACCGCAAAATGAGGAAGGTGTTCATTTTGGAATAGCTGAAGGAGAAAGAGTAGACTCGGTGATTGTTCGTTGGCCGTATTCAAAAGCCCCTAATACCTCTAGAACAGCAATGGAAAAAGTTTATAAACTTCCTAATGAATTTAGCGGAGTCCTAAGTATGACTCTTTGTGAAAACGGAAATATCCTAGTAGGTAGAAGAAACTGTCTATAAGTTTGCTTCTTTAAACTTAGGTGTCATTTCTTCATTTTTAAAGAATTTTCCGCGGTATAATTTTTCATTTTTATTTTCGAAGAAGAAACCTTCTTTATTACTATCTAAGTCAAATAAATACTCTATTAGACCTTCTTTGCAGTAATAAGCTGTGAAGGGATCAATATGTACGGCAATACCATTTTTATGATAGATAAGATCGTCTTGTTCTGGAGCAGTAAATCCTAGTGCATAGGTAAATCCATGACATTCTTTACCTTGAATTTTTAGCCTAAATACTAGTCCTTCCAGCGTATAGTCATTTTCAAAAATAGTCTGAACCTGCTTGGCTGCTAAGTCGGAAATTTCAATATTTATCTGATCTAAACTAATATCTATCATGAGAACCTCTGTTTTTTATGTTATAACAAATTGATAGAAACAAAGGAAGTCCGATGCAAGTAAAATACCTAGTAGAAATCACTGATCCTCAGACCCATATGGTCAAAGTAAGACTAACTGCGCCACGAGAAAACCGCGACGAAGTTATTGTTTTTATGCCGAGTTGGTCACCTGGTTCGTATCTGATGCGTGAGTATTCGAGAAATATTAGAACAATTAAGGCACTGACTTCTCACGGAGAATATCTAAACTTTAAGCAGGAAACTAAGAATACCTGGAAAATAGACTTTAAAAATTCAGAGATTAAAGGCAAAGCGGATGCTTTTGAAGTGGAGTACGAAGTGTTTTGTCACGAATTAACCGTGAGAACTTCCCATGTAGATGAGTCTCATGTTTTTT
>CATLVA010000109.1 GCA_950060715.1 uncultured Oligoflexia bacterium
TTTTCCTCAATGGCGTCAAAATAATCAAACAAAGAATATATGTGGATGATAAGGTTCGTTTTGGAAATAGTATTCTATTTATTAATCATTCAAGAATGGATCAAGAAAGTATATCTTACGCAACTTATACAGGTAAAGGAAGCCGAGAAGGAAACCTTACCCTTGAATTAGACCAAGTGAAATCATCCCCTCAAGCGATTAAGGCCATTCACAGAATGACCCAGCCAAAATCAAACGAATCTGCGCCTCAAGAGAAACGAAGAGTAAGTGTTACGAACAAAACGAAAAATGTATTGGTATCACAGGCTCAAATAAAAAACGCTATGCTTTGTGACATCTTCGCAGCTGTTCTAATATTTTGCCTCTGTAATTTTGTTTTCTACCATATGTTTACAGATGATTATATTGGCAGCGAAACCACGAGCGTGTTTATAAAAATGTTTAGGGGAAAAGCTATTCGCTACACAGTCGCAGCCGCCATTATTGGGTATGTATTTCATACCGTAAATAGAAAATTTCCTTCAGGATCTATAGGCAAGAAAATTGTAGGTATTAGCTAGGAACCCAAATCGTCTCAGACTTACCCGCAAAATGATTACAATATCTCGCATAAACAAATAAAAAATCTGAGAGCCTATTTAAAAATTGGACTGCATTTTCCGGACAGCTTTGTGTGTTTTCCCCAAACTCGATTAGCTTTCTTTCAACCTTTCGGCATTCAGTTCGCACAATATGAGTGTAAGCTGCAAGCTGGGTTCCGCCAGGAAGAACAAAGTTTTTAAGCTTAACAAGTTTTTCATCTAGCCTATCAATATGTGATTCCATCGTCTCAATTGTTTCAATTTTAACATCCGGAAGTTTATATTTCTCCCAGAGACTACTCTCGCAAGCAAGTTTTGAGCCGAGGTCAAAAAGGGTTGATTGAACTCTATCAAAAAATTCTGGCAAGCTTTCGAAGTCTTCTTGCGGCATAAGTGACCTCATATATCCGATATGAGAATTAAGTTCATCAACATCACCGTACAAAGAAATTCTCATATTAGCTTTAGAAATTCGGGTTCCGCTTACAAGTGAAGTTTCTCCCTTATCTCCCGTTCTAGTATATACTTTAGATTTCTTACTCATTACATATTCCTACGGTAGCGCCCACCAATCTCAAACATTACATCGGTAATTTGTCCTAGTGAGCAGTACTGAGTACATTCGAGAAGCTGTTCGAAAATATTTCCATCTTTTAGAGCTACTTCGCGTAATTTATTCAATTGTTCCTCGGACTTATCTTTATGCTCTTCTTTGAAGGCGTTTAACCTATTTATCTGATCATCTTTTTCTTCATTACTTGAACGAGACAACTCTATTTCACGGTTAAGCTGTTCATCAATATTGTCTGAAATATAAGTATTAACACCAATAATTGGAAGCTCTCCGCTATCCTTTAGAGACTCATAATAAAGGCTTTCCTCTTGAATCTTTGAGCGCTGGTACATGCTCTCCATTGCTCCCATCACACCGCCTTTTTCAGAAATTCTTTCAAATTCCTGAAGAACTGCTTCTTCTACGATTTCAGTTAACTCTTCAACGATATAGGCTCCTTGAAGTGGATTATCTGTTTTATTCATTCCGAATTCTCTATTGATAATCATTTGGATGGCCATGGCACGACGAACTGATTCTTTAGTCGGTGTTGTAATTGCTTCATCATATGCATTGGTATGAAGTGAGTTACAATTATCACTTAATGCTAAGAAAGCTTGCAGAGTTGTTCTAATATCGTTGAAATCAATTTCTTGAGCATGAAGTGAACGCCCAGAGGTCTGAATATGGTACTTTAATTTCTGTGATTTTTCGTTAGCACCATATTTATCGCGCATTGCTGTCGCCCAAATTTTTCTCGCGACCCTACCAATAACAGTATATTCAGGATCAAGACCATTACTAAAAAAGAATGATAAGTTCCCTGCAAACTCATCAATTTTCATCCCACGGCTTAAATAATACTCAACAAAAGTAAAACCATTCGACAAAGTAAATGCTAATTGAGAGATCGGATTCGCACCAGCTTCTGCAATATGATAACCAGAAATTGAAACTGCATAGTAGTTTTTAATATTATGCTGACAAAAGTATGATTGAATATCTCCCATTAATTTTAAAGAGAATTCCAATGAAAAGATACAAGTGTTTTGAGCTTGATCTTCTTTTAAAATATCAGCTTGTACAGTTCCTCTCACTTGCCTCATAACCTCCAGTCTCTTTTCAGGATCGTTACGGTCTTCTCCCTTAAGAACTTGGTTAATAGCAGTGTTCATGTACATGGCTAAAATAATTGGAGCTGGGCCATTAATTGTCATTGATACTGAAGTTTTCGGACTTGTCAGTTCAAACCCGCTGTAGAGATCTTGCATATCTTTTAAAGTTGCAATTGAAACTCCAGCTTCTCCAATTTTTCCATAAATATCTGGTCTCTTATCTGGGTCTTGTCCATAAAGGGTTACTGAATCAAATGCTGTCGAAAGTCTTTTCGCCTCATCGTTGGCTGACAGGTAGTGAAACCTTTCGTTCGTTCTAATTGGTCCACCTTCTCCAGCGAACATTCGTTTAGGATCTTCATCATTTCTTTTAAAAGGAAAGATACCAGCCGTATATGGAAAAAATCCTGGTAGGTTTTCGGAACGGATAAATCTTAATTTATCGGTCATGCTTTGATAAGAAGGTATACCTACTCTTGAAATTTCCTGATGTGAAAGCGAAGTGTATTTGGTTGGAACCTTAAATTCCTTATCGCGTACATGGTAAACAAATTCACCGTCTCTGTACTGAGATACGATGTCTTCAAATTGTGCAATTTTTGCTAGATTTTTTTCGCCGATTTTTTCAGCGTATTCTTTTTGAAGCTTTGTAAGCTCATTTTTTGCCTCAGCACTTTGAACCAGTTCAAGAGAATTTGTACAAGACTCATAAGCTTTTACAAGTTGGCATAAATCTTTGGTTCTTTGATTATAGGATCTTACAGCATCAGAGATTTCACTTAGGTACTGAATTTGCTTTGCAGGGATGATCGCTGGTTTTTCAGCTGGCTCTTTTTCTGCTTCTAAAATGGTGAGCTCTTCTGTTGGTTCAAATTTAAACTGAAGTGCTAAATCTTTAAAAAGCGCATTCACACCTTTATCATTAAATTTTGAAGCCATTGTTCCATAAATTGGCAGCTCAAAATCCTCAGGTGAACCGGGATGGTTTGCAAAAAGTTTATGGTTTCTTCTGTATTGCTTCCTAACATCGCGCAGAGAATCTTCAGATCTTGGTTTTTCAAATTTATTGATTACGATAAAGTCAGCCACCTCTAACATTTCAATTTTTTCTAACTGAGTTTGAGCTCCATACTCTGGCGTCATAACATAGATACACTTATCGGCAACAGTTGTGATTTCATCACTGGCTTGACCAATACCAGAAGTCTCAACGATCACAAGGTCATAGTCTTGAGTCCTCATGAAATTAACAACTTTTTGAATTTGAGGTGAAAGTTCTGTTTTTGAATTTCTAGTCGCAAGTGAGCGGACGTAGATATTGTCGTAAACCGCAGAACCTAGACGAATCCTATCACCAAGTAATGCACCTTGAGTTTTTTTCTTCGTTGGATCGACACTAATTAAGGCAACTTTTTGATTAGGATAATATCTATAAAATCTCAGTAATAGCTCATCAATTAGAGATGACTTTCCGGCACCACCAGTTCCTGTAATACCTAGCACTGGTACTTCTTTTTTTGGCTTAACTTCAAATGGAAGCTCGCCATTGTCTTCAATATAAGTAATCACTTTTGAGACTTCATAGTCATTGAGAGATCTATTTTTCAGCTCACTAAAATTTGTCTCACCAATGGTGGAGTGAGTGGCCCTTTTGATCATGTCATCAATGATGCCTTCAAGACCAAGCTTCATACCATCTTGCGGATGATAAAGTTTTGTAATTCCATATTCTTCAAGTTCTCTAATCTCTGGAGGAGTGATTACACCACCACCGCCACCAAAGACTCGAATATTATGAGCACCAGCTTCATTCAATAGATCTCGAACATACTTAAAATACTCCATATGTCCGCCCTGATATGAACTAATTGCTACTGCATTGGCATCTTCATTAAGTGCCGCATCCACGACTTCTTTTGCTGATCTATTGTGCCCAAGATGAATAACTTCAACACCCTTAGACTGCAAAAGCCTTCTCATAATATTAATTGAAACATCGTGGCCGTCGAATAGTGATGCAGCCGTTACAAAACGAATCTTATTTTCCATTAGTGTATCCTCTTAAAATAACTAAAAAGTATTACCACAAATGAAATTCTTGATCAAAAAACGGTGGCTAGATTCGCTTTAATTCAACACGTTTGCGCAGCATCATGGCGGCTATAACAGTAATCAGCCCAATTAGGCTTATTATTTGTGAAGTTGAGAGTCCAAACCAAAAAATTCCACGGATTTTGTCTCCCCGAATAAACTCCAGAAAAAAGCGGGAAACAAAATAAAGGCTCAAATATGGTAAAAAAATTGATTTACGGTTTTGAAACCTTTTGCGAAGAAAGAGAAATATACCAACAAGGATGGAAGCTTCATATAATTGCACAGGATGTCTAAAGCCACCATGCATATGAACACTCCAAGGAAGTTCGCAAAATGTACCGTAGCAACAACCTGCAAAAAAACATGCTACTCTTCCCAAACTATGCCCAAGTGTAAGTGGAAGTAGCATAAATTCATAATCGCTAATTTTTTGATTCTTAAAGAATTTATGTAACAAAATGACTGAAAGACCTCCAATAAGTCCTCCCAGAAATACAAAACCACCACCAAGCCAAAAGTTTGAGGCCTGAGCAATTTGTTTTGCTTGGACTTCGTCCAAGGTGATTAAGAACAGAACTTTTGCTCCCAACCACGAAAAAATAAAGAGGGATAGAAACAGAAGATTAAAGTTTTTTAATTTTGTATTTAAGGCCCGTGAGTATTCGAAGCCTACCGCCCAGATAAGGCCTAAAATCAGAGGATAGGTATAAAACGTCTCCCCTAATATTTGAAATTTAGGCCACATTTTCGCTTTTTTTCTTTTTTATAAATTTTGCAAATATTGTTTCGTAAGCTATTAGCACAGCACCAACTGAGACCGCAGCATCTGCAATATTAAAAATAGCAAATTCCCAAGACGGTAGAAAGCCAATCCCATTGCTGTAGGTTGATATAAAATCCACAACATAATCAAGGCGAATCCTATCTATAATATTACCAATTGCGCCTCCTAAAATAAGGGCAAACGCAACCGCTAAGACTTTATTTTGAGAAGCTTCTTTATACATCTCTCTCGCAACCCAAATACATATTCCTATGGGTAAAATTTTAAAAAGTAACTTTCTCTCTTCAATTCCAAGATTAGAACCAATACTAAAGGCTATTCCGGTATTTCTGGTATGATAAAAATCTAAAAAACCTGGTATTATATTTATCCTGTCGTAGAGCTTCATAAATTCAACAACTGCAAGTTTAGAAAGCTGATCTATAACAACAACTGCAATTACAAGAATTAGATAAGGTATTATCTTTTTCATCTAGTAAAAATCTTTTGGATTGATTTCGTATTTTTCAATCTTTCTTAGTAGAGTCTTCTTAGGAATATTAGCATTCAACGCAGTTTGATTAATCTTTCCTTTATTAAGCCTCAAGGCTTGAACAATAAACTCTTCCTCAAATTGATCCTTAGCTTGTTGAAAGTCTAATTTAATTTCCCCACCTTCTTTGGTTGCAAAATTAAATTGATATTCATCACTAACATTTTCGGACTTGTCACGATCAAGAACTGAATCTTTGATTCCTTTAAAATCAATAATTGTGTCTTGTGTATCTACCGTCTCAACAATATCCTGATTGGTTATTTTTCCCGGAAGCGAACTTAGAGTAATTTGATCACTTGATTCCATAATGAAAGAGTGTTCAATTGTATTTCGAAGC
>CATLVA010000110.1 GCA_950060715.1 uncultured Oligoflexia bacterium
ATAGGGATCCAAAAAATTATCACAATTGCGGTAGAGCCGGATAATTTTGATAAAGTTAAGGAGATCTCTGACTCGCATCCTGACGTCTATTTTAGCCAAGGTATTCATCCTCATGATGCCAAGCTCTCTACTGAAAATGCGATGCAGACAATTAGAGCAAGATGTGGGGACAAAAAGATGGTAGCGGTTGGTGAAATTGGCCTTGATTACCATTACAACAACTCTCCAAAAGACGTTCAGATAAAAGTTTTTAAAGAACAATTAGAAATCGCAATTGAAAATAATAAACCCGTAATAATCCACTCTAGAGACGCAGATGAGGACATGATAGAAATTCTATCTGAGTATGCTCCACGTATGAGTAAAAAAGGTGTCATTCATAGCTTCACCTCTGGCGAAGCTTTAGCTCAAGAGGCGATCAAGCTTGGTTTTTGCCTGGGATTCAACGGCATCATCACTTTCAAAAATGCTCAAAATGTTCGCGATATCGTGGCCCTTTGCCCGATAGACCGAATTCTTTTGGAAACTGACTCGCCTTTCTTAACTCCGGTTCCTCACAGAGGAAAAGAAAATGCGCCTTTCTATCTTCCTTTTATTTTAGAAAAGGTAGCCGAAATCAAAGGTGTGACACCTCAAGAAATAGAAAGCGCTTGCTTAAAAAACTCTACAGAACTTTTTAATCTTTAACTTTAAATCCTTTAAGAGCATCGGCCATACTATGAGTTAGCTCTTGCTTAGAATGGCTTTTCTTCTTCTTAGCAGCTTGCTGCTCTGATGCTTCTACATACTCAGGGAAATAAGGAAGTTCATCTTTAAATACAATTCGATCTAAGTGTCTAACAAAACCAGACCAATGTCCGGTATTCTGATCGGTTCTTTTGATTGTTTCAAAAGTGTGCATTTTAGAATCCATCAAATCAATCATATGAACCAACATTGCTTCACTTGTTTGAGGGATTTTTGGAGAGCCATAAGCGTATTCTCCGTGATGGGAAAGTAGAATATGTTTTAAGTGAAGTTTTAATTGATAAGGGAAATCTTTAATACGATATGAGTACTTATCAACCATCTCCACCCCTTTTACCAGGTGTCCAACAAGTTTACCTTCTTCTGTGTATTCAACATTGAAGTCATCTGTGAGTTCATAGATTTTACAAAGATCATGCATAATCGCGCCGGCCACAACATAGTTTTTATTCACTTTGTAAAAGCCCGAAAGATGAACAGCGAGCTTAGCGCATGATAAAATATGCTCTAAGAGACCTGATTGATAGGCATGGTGAATCGTCTTTCCGGCCTGCCATTTATACAAACGTCTTCTGATTTCTTTATCATCAAGAATATTAGTCAATAAATCCCGAATATAGACATCATCCAAACCCTTAACGATAGCGATCAAATCTTCATACATATCCTCAGGCTTCTCAGCTGCTTGATAAATAAAATCTTGCATATTCACCTGATCTTTGGAAATTTCTTCAATATTTTTGAGGATAAATTGCTTTTTGCCTTGATAGATATTCACTTTTCCACTGGCCTTTACAAAGCGACCTTTCTCAATTGAGTCAAAAATATCTTGAGCGTTACTCCAGCTGCGTCCTTCAAGATCACCACTGGCATCAGTGAAAACTATATTTAAATACTTCTTTCCATCTTTTGCTTCTGCCAGTGCCAGATGCTTTACGAGAAAAGTGTTTTCTATCTCTTGTTTAGCCTTAAGATCTTTGATCGCAAATCTGCTCATGTAATTTCCCTTAATTTTTAAATGACACCTACCATAGCAAAAAAATGTTCAATAAAAAACGCTAATGCAAAGCAATATTTCAAGTTTTGCGGGTATTCAATCCTTAGTAAATATGGGATAAAACGTTAAATTTTTCAAAAGGCGGTGACAATGAGCACAATCAAATTAGGTTTAAATGGTTTAGGTAGAATCGGACGTTGCGTAATTAGAGAATTCGAAAAGCGCAAAGCTGGTGGTGAGTTTCAAAACGTAGAAATCGTTGCAGTTAACAATCCAGGTAAAGCAGAGAATTTTCTTCACCTCCTAAGATATGATTCAATTCATGGAAAATTTCCAGGTGAAATTAAATTAGATGGTGGAGCTATTATTTGTGGATCAAGCAAGCTTCATTTCTTCGATAAAAGAGATCCTTCTCAAATTGATTGGAGCTCTCAGAATGTTGATATCGTAATCGATGCGACAGGAGTTTTTAAGGATAAAGACGGTCTTGGAAAGCACTTACAAGGAACAGTAAAGAAAGTTATCATGTGTGCTCCAGGAAGTGACCTAGATGGTACTTTTGTTTTTGGTATTAACCATGAAACCTACGATAACAATACTCACAACATTGTTTCGAACGCAAGTTGTACAACTAACTGTTTAGCTCCTGTAGCAAAGGTTTTAAATGACACTTTTGGAATTGAGCAAGGTTTTATGACTACTGTTCACGCCTACACTGGTGATCAAAGAATTCTAGATGCAAACCATAGCGATCCTAGAAGAGCTAGAGCGGCAGCGATGAATATGATTCCAACTTCAACTGGTGCAGCTAAAGCTGTTGGACTTGTTCTTCCTGAATTAAAAGGAAAACTTGATGGTTACGCAGTTAGAGTTCCAACTCCAGATGTATCTATGGTTGATTTAACTGTTACTCTTTCAAAAACAGCAACTAAAGAGACAATCAATGCAGCTATGAAAGAAGCAAGTGAAGGTGCTCTTAAGGGTGTTCTTGGTTACACTGACGAGCCACTAGTATCAATGGACTTTTTAGGAAATCCAAATTCTTCAATATTTGATTCTCTTTTAACTAACGTGATTGGAAATCAAGCAAAGATCGTAACTTGGTATGATAACGAAGCTGGTTTCTCTAATAGAGTTATTGACCTAGCTACTTATATTGGTGGGAAACTATAAAATGGCGCTTAAAGATATCACTCAAGCAGACTTAAAAGGAAAGCGAGTTATTGCTCGCTTTGACTTCAATGTTCCTTTAGATAAAAAAGATAGAAGTAAAATCACTGACACAACTCGTGTAGACCTAGCACTTGAGACGATTCAATATCTTCTTGATAATGAGGTTTCAAAACTGGTTTTAATGAGCCATCTTGGTAGACCTGACGGTGAAGTGAACCTTGACTACACACTTGAGCCAGTAGCAAATTATTTGGCTGAAAAACTAGGTGAAGAAGTTCTCTTTACTGAAGCCGCAGTTGATGTGGGTGTAAAAGAGCTTTTGACTCTAAACTCAACAAAAATCGTTCTTCTACAAAATCTAAGATTTCACCCTGAAGAGACAGCTAACGAAGACAGCTTTTCACAAAAACTTTCTGAATATGCAGATATTTATGTGAATGATGCCTTTGGAGCAGCTCACAGAAAACATGCCTCAACTCACGGGATAAATAAATTTTTCTCTGGTAGAGCTTATGCCGGATTACTTTTGAAAAAAGAAATCGAGGCGCTAGATAAAATCTTAAAAACTCCTACGAAACCTTTTGTGGCCGTCGTTGGTGGAGCCAAGGTAAGCGATAAGATCAAAACAATTGAAAAGCTTATGATCAGCACGTCAAACCTTATTATTGGTGGAGCAATGGCGTACCCATTTCTTAAAGCCAAAGGACATGAAATTGGAAAGAGTCTTTGTTCAGATGAGGACGTAAAACTAGCTCAATCGATAATCAGAGCAGATAAAGGCGGAAAGCTTGTTCTTCCAACTGACCATATTGTATCGAGTGAATTTGGTGGAAAACCAGAGAGCTGTGACACTATTGCAATTCCAGAGGATAAAATGGGTCTAGATATCGGACCTAAATCAATTGAGCATTTTTCCAGAATCCTCAAAGGTGCGAAAACTATTTTATGGAATGGACCAATGGGTGCATTTGACCTGGATGATTACAACAAAGCGACTTTTGCTCTTTGTGAAACAATGGCGAAAACTGACGCCTTCACTCTCGTTGGTGGTGGTGACTCGGTAAGTGCAGTGAACAAGTCTGGTTATGCAGAGAAATTCTCGCATGTTTCAACTGGTGGCGGCGCTAGTCTTGAGTATATTGAAAAAGGAGAGCTTCCAGGAGTTCAGGCCTTAAAATTTGGAGTTTAAATGACAGCTAAAACTTATATGGTAGGAAATTGGAAAATGAATCAAACTCAGTCTGAGATTGAAACGTTTTTTAATGAATTGAAATTAGAGAACAACCAAAATAATTTTTGGATTGCTCCTCAAATCCTCCACATAAGTAAATGCATGGAGCTAGCTGGTAATGCGGGCGTTCTTATTGGAGCACAAAATTGTTCCGAACAGGACTTTGGAGCCTTTACTGGTGAAACATCCACTGACTCCCTAGCTGAGATGGGCGCTCATTTTACGCTTATAGGTCATAGCGAGAGAAGATCGATCTACGGCGAGACTGATGAATTGATCAATAAAAAGGTAAAAAAAGCCTCTGCTTCGGGAGTACTTCCCATCCTTTGCGTTGGTGAAACTCTAGAAGAAAGAGAAGCTGGAAAAACTCTAGATATAGTCCTAGGACAAATTAAAGCCGGACTTTCTGGTGTAGAGATTCAAAATGAATCTGAGATTATTGTCGCTTATGAACCGGTATGGGCCATAGGGACAGGCAAAACTGCAAGTCCGGAACAAGCAGGAGAGGTTCATGATGAAATCAGAAAACTTCTTGGTGAGCTTTACGGCGAATTTGGCATGGATATCAGTATTCTCTATGGCGGAAGCGTAAAACCCAATAATATTAAAGAGTTACTAGCACAAACGAATATAAATGGTGGATTAGTAGGTGGAGCAAGTCTTAAAGCAGAAAGCTTTAATGCACTATGCAGTGCTTGCTAGATTATTTAAGTTCTGATAAAACCTTGAAACTTAAAAGGAAATAAAATGGATCAAAGTATTGTAACAGGTTTAACTATTTTTCACGTAATTGTATGTATTCTTCTCACAATTACTGTTTTAGTACAATTTGGTAAAGGTGCTGAAGCTGGAGCTATGATGGGTTCTGGATCTTCTCAGGCGATTTTTACAACAAATTCTAAAGGTAACTTTTTTACAAAACTTACAACTGTTTTAGCTATCCTTTTTATGGTGAATTCAATCACTCTTACAATTATGACAACTAAAGCATCTAGTTCATCTTTAATGGACTCTGAGCAGCCGGTAGCTTCTCCACTTAACAGTGATGATCAAGCCCCTGCACTTAATAATGATGCTGCAACTGAAGAAAACACAACCTCTGCTGATAATTCTGAAGACGGATCTAAGGAAGCTAAAGCAGAGTAAACTTTTTTATATTTTAAAAACTTTAAGGCCTCGAATGAGGCCTTTTTTTTTATACAATTAATCGACTCTCCCCTACAATTTTCTTATGAAGGTTTTGTTTCTAAGCTTACTACTATCAATGAATGCTCACGCCTATTTAAGCTATGGTGATGCTACGGACGATTGCAATTGGAGCTCCGATAAAGAGTTAGATAAAGACATCTGGAACTGCGAAGATCTTTATATTGGAACAAATGTTCAAATTACAGTGGCGACTACTGTAACCTCACCTATTCAAATTCGTGTGCAAGGTGATGCTGATATCGATGGTGATATTATTGTTTCAGCTTCTGGAACTCAGCCAGGCCCTGGTGGAGCAGCAGGTGGAACTTGTTCTACTAGTCCTTGTACCGATCAAGATGCTCCTGGTTCTACTACTGGAGAGGGAGATGGAGGTGGGGGTCAAGCACGCCGATGTTGTGGTGATATTCTTGGACGACGGTTATGTGCGCTCTGCTAACTGCCGCAAAGAGTACCTGCACACTACCAAGCATGGTAAGTATGTGATCCCAGTGCTTCTGCAAGGCTACCGTCCAGATAACCGTCCGAAACCTGGAGAGCAGTGGTGGCCAGACTCGATGAGCTCACTCAGTCAGTTCGAGCCGATTGAGTTAACAGAGCCGGGTCAGATGGAGGCTGTA
>CATLVA010000111.1 GCA_950060715.1 uncultured Oligoflexia bacterium
CCCTTCAAATTGGGATAAAATAAATAAGAATCTAGCTAAAATTAATCAATACCATAAAGAGTTTAATGTTTCTGAATGTATGCTAAGTACTACCGTTCAGGCGCTTAATATCGGTAAGCTACGAGAGATGGTGGATTACTTAAAACAATATGAGTTTTTAGTACCAGTCCCCAATCTTATCAATCTGCATGTTCCACATTATTTTTCAAGCCAGATTTTACCGGCTGATATGAAAGCTGCAATTACAGATGACTTGTTAAAATTGAAAGCAGAATGTGAGAAAACGATTCCAGCTCATTACCGTTATCTAACCGATAATATCGCCCAAGTTGTAAACTTCATGAACGCTGAAGATCGTTTTAAGGAAGGGGTTTTCAGAGAATTTCTACAATTTCAGTCCAAATTTGATAAGAATAAAGAATTAAGTGTTTTTAAATTCTATCCTGAATTCAAAGGATACCTTTTAAATGCATGAATTAGTTCTATCACCTTCTGAAAAAACAATTCTTGCAGTCGACATAGGCTCAAATGCAATGAGAGCATCCATGGCCTGTTTAGATCAAACGAATGATCTTGAAATCTTGTCCACCATGAGGTTCTCGCTTCGTTTGGGAGAAGACGTATTCAGGACAAAAAAAATTAGTAAGAAGAAAATTCAAAAAACGATTGAAGCTTTCGAGGACCTCAGAGATTTAAATAAAAAATTCAAATTTAAGAAAGTAAAAATTGTGGCCACGAGTGCAATTAGAAATGCAGAAAATGGTCCACTCCTTGTAGAGAAAGTAAAAAAAGAAACGGGCCTGGATATTGAAATAATTAATGGAAAAAAAGAGGCTGAATATATTCAATTGGCGGTAGCCAATGTTATGAACCTCTCCCAGTCCAGAACCCTACTTATCGACATCGGAGGAGGCTCAACAGAGATTACCCTTTGCGACAATAACAAAATAGTTTTCACCAAGAGCTATAGCTGTGGAACGGTTCGTTTACTTGAAAGCGGTCATTTTAAAAAGCAAAAAGAGCTTATAAAAGATTTTGTTGATGAAGCTAGTAGCGATTTTAAAATTTACTTAAAGAAAAAGCCAATTGATCTTTGTATCGGAACAGGTGGAAATCTAAGAAGGATGGGAAAACTTAGAAAGATTTTCTTTAAAAGAAGTAATCTTAAAGTAACTCATACTGAACTTAGTGCTATCTTAGATGAAATACAATCTTTCTCTATTGAGCAAAGAATGGATTACCTCGATATGCGGGAAGACCGTGCCGACGTCATTATTCCTGCGACTAAGATCATCGAAGAAATTTTATTTCAATTCGGTATATCTGAAATTCATCTTCCTAAAGTAGGTCTAAAAGAAGGGCTAATTTTATCTTCATTAGACAAGAAGCCACGCAATCTCTTTTTTAGCTAAAGATCAAAGCTATCGACTTCATCCTGTGTTTTTTTCATCATGATCAAATGAGTGCCTGTTTTCTCACTCCCCTTTCTTTGGGTGTAGCTTCCATCTGCATTAAGTTCCCATGCACTTCGTTGATCCTGCATCAATACTTCCAGAAAGCCCGCAATTTTAGCTTTTACATTATCAGCTAGAATAGGAGTCATAACTTCAACTCTTGCGTGCATATTTCTGTGCATCCAATCAGCTGAGCCTATATAGTACTCACCTTCCCAGTCTTTATCTGGCTCGCTAAAAAAATAAACCCTGGAATGTTCTAAGAACCGACCTATCACTGAAAGAACTCTAATATTCTCACTTAAATCTTTAACACCCGGTTTTAGACAGCAAAAACCACGCACGATGAGGTCTATTTGTACTCCAGCCTGCGAGGCTTTGTAGAGGGCCTGTGAGATAACAGCATCTTCCATCGAATTCATCTTTGCCACAATACGAACTTTAGCTCCGGCCAGAGCACGCTTCTCTTGCTTCTCTATCAACTTTAAGAAAGATGATTTGGCATTAATTGGAGCCACCAATAGGGTTTTATAGTCGATTTTTAAGGAAGTTCCTGTTAGGTAATTGAATACCTCATTTACCTCGGAAACAATTTGATCATCAACAGTAAAAATCCCCATATCTGTATAAAGCTTCGCTGTCTTACTATTATAATTTCCCGTCCCGATATGAACATATCTCTGCAATCGCCCGTTGGTTTCTTTTTTAACAACCATGGCAATTTTGGTATGAGTTTTTAGGCCAACGACACCGTAAACAACGTGAACTCCGGCCTCCTCCATCTTTCTTGCCCAGTGGATATTTCTTTTTTCATCAAAGCGAGCTTTTAATTCGATTAAACATACGACTTGCTTACCATTTTCAGCAGCTTCAATTAAGGCCCTAATGAATTGAGAATTATCTCCCGTTCTATATAAGGTCATCTTAATTGAAAGTACCGATGGGTCTTCACTTGCCTCAACAATAAACCTCTCAGCACTAGTGACGAAATTCTCATAGGGATGATGAACAAAAAGATCTTTCTCTTTTATTCTTTCAAAGATATTACCCTTTTGAAAATCCATGAGAGTCACGGGTCTCCAGCCAGGGTTACTTAATTCAGGTAAGCCTAAGTCAGCAATTGAGCTTAGAGACAAATAATCCAGAGAGGATTCATAAAAATAAATATCTTCATCTCTAAGTGATAATTCATCTTTTAAGTACTTAAGCATCTGTGGATTACAAGTTCGTAAACATTCTAAGCGGATTGGCTCTTGTAGGCGTCTAAAATTAACGGATTCCTCAACAAGTTCCAATAAATCCTCAGTATCCTCATCAGCATGTTCCCAGTCAGCGTTCCTGGTAACCCTAAATGGCATGACATCTATAATCTCTAACCCATGATAAAGATGAGAAAGATTTGCCTTTATAATTTGGGAAGTATTAATCATCTTAAGTTTACTCTCCCCTTTTCTTGGGAGCTTAATCCATTTATGAATATTACTTGGAACCTTCACTCTTGAAAAAGAAGTTTCTGTAGTGAGTGGATTCTTCAGGTACAATCCAAATGAATAAGAAAGGTTTGATATAAAGGGAAACGGCTTTCCAGAATCAACACTCAGTGGAGTTAATATAGGAAAGATATTTTTTTGAAAGTATTCATTACAGAAATTCTGCTCTTCATCAGAAAGGTCTTCGAATTTGATTAGCTCTACATTTTTATTTTTAAGCTCGGCTTTAAGCTGATCTAATGTTTTCTCCTGCAGTTCATTATCGACGAGAAGTTTTTCTCGTATTTTTTTGAGCTGTTCTTGTGGAGAAAGCCCATCAATTGAAACATAAGAAAAGTCAGATTCTAATTGCCCCTTAAGCCCTCCAACTCTCTTCATTACAAACTCATCTAAGTTAGACGCATAGATAGAAAGAAACCTGAATCGCTCTAATAAAGGAGTCCTGGAATCAACAGCTTCATTAAGCACTCTGGAGTTAAATTCTAACCAAGAAAGCTCTCGGTTAAAAAAATGTTCCGGATTATATTTTCCAGAGGGTTTTAACTGTTTTTTTTTCTTCTTACCTTTAATCGGTTTATTTTTCTTCATCCAACTTCACCATCGTTTTACCAGTTGCTGCAATTATTATTGAAATGATAGGACTCAATAAGTTAAAAAATGCAAAAGGAAGATAGGTCAATGTTGCAACACCCATTGTGGTGCTAAAGAATGCTCCACATGTGTTCCAAGGAACCAGTACCGATGTGACCGTTGCTCCATCCTCTACCGCACGAGATAGATTTTTAGGCTGTAGGTTGAAGTCAGCATAAGCGCCCTTAAACATCCTACCAGTTAGGACAATCGCAATGTATTGATCTGAAGTTGTTAAATTTAAAAAGATAGATGTTCCAATAGTTGAAGCCACAAGATTTGAAATTTTTGTGATCTTCTTTAAAATCCAATTTGCAATGGCCTGTAACATGCCTGTCGCTTCAAGCATACCTCCATAAATCATTGCCATCAAAATAAGCCAAATTGTATTTAGCATGCCGCTCATTCCACCACGAGAGAAAAGTTTATCGATCACTTTGTTTCCAGTAGTAGATTCAAATCCTCCAAAAAGAGTATTCATAAAAACTTTATAAACATTATCAAAATTGACTTCACCCGAGCAAAGTCTACTTAGTAACTCTCCTTGAAAAATCAAAGCATACACAAGTCCAAAAATCGTTCCGGCTAAGAGAGCTGGTATGGCCGGCACTTTCTTATTAACCATTACAAAAACAATGAGAGGGAGAGAAAACAACCAAATTGAAATATTAAAGTTTTTGTCTATTAGTTCTAATGTCTCAGCGATCTGATTTGTAGTGGTAGCATCACCTTTATTGAAGAAACCCAAGATCGTAAAAAGAATTAGTGAAATTAAAATAGCTGGACCTGAGGTATAGAGCATATGTTTGATATGATCAAAAAGATCTGCTCCGGCCATGGCTGGCGCTAAGTTTGTCGTATCTGACAGAGGCGACATTTTGTCCCCAAAATAAGCTCCGGAAACAATTGCGCCGGCAACCATTCCTTCTGAAATGCCTAAAGTCTGACCAATTCCAATTAATGCAATCCCCACCGTTCCAACTGTGGACCAAGAACTTCCTGTCGCAAGAGAAACAATACTACAAATGATGAGGGTTACTGGGAGAAAAACTGTCGGATGTATTAGATCTAAACCAAAATAGATCATGGTAGGAACAACACCGTTAAGAATCCAGACACCGATCAATGCTCCTACAACCAATAGAATCAACATGGCCTGCAGGGAAACTCCAATGGAGTCGATGGCTTTTTTCTCTAATTTCGCGTAATCAAGTTTTAAATGAAAGACACCAATAAGGCCGGCCAGAAGTGCTGAGAAAAGTAAGGCCAGCTGATTAGGACCGTAAGAAGAATTATCTCCAAAAATATAAACGTTATAGCTCAACAATAAAATCAAGACGACAACGGGAATAAATGAAATTCTCAAACTTGGCATATAGGATCCTTTTTACAAACCCTAACATAATAATTTTCATAAGTTGACACATTAAATCGTGTCTTATAATTTATACCTAAACATCTAGGAGCACTTAAAAGAAATGGCAAAAATAATTATTGGCTTAGTACTATTGTTCGCTTTCAAAGCATTTTCTGCTGATGAACTACAAGTTAAAGAAGTTAATAATACCGTTTCAGCTTCAACAGAACTGTCTACAAAACAACTAGAGAACATTAAAAAATCTATTCAAAAAGCTCTATCTAAGCTTAATGAATCTGTTTAAAGTTTAGACGATCTCCAAATACCGTATATTTTTTTACCACTACAATTTTGAATACACAGCTGCGTTTACAGCCTAAGCGACTAAAATTACAGAAAAAACCTGTTCCACCCTGCATGGCATCATTCTTGAATCTATAACTAGTAAGTGTAATTACGTGTAGAGGAGAGAGACATGAAACTTACAAAACTATTTGCCTTATCGGCAGTGCTGGCCCCCGTGGTATTGGCAGCGACTTTGTCGCCCGATGCTTTGGCCAACCAATCAAAGAGTCCAAAAGAGCTCAGATTTGAGATGCAAGCTCAAATTGCTCAGTATGCTCAATTACAGCAAGACACTGATGAGATGTTAGACAAGAGACAAGCGGAAGCAGATGCTGAATTTATGGCAGATGTTAAAACGAATCTTGATCAATTAAAAACTGAACAAAAATTTGATGCACCTGTAATAGATGCTCCAGTGATCTCGCTCAATCTTGAAAAGATTGTTACTGAGCCACCAAGAGAGAATTATGTGGGCAGACAATTGTCAGTAGTAGAAGCAAAAACAGAAAGAGAAATAGCTGATCCAGAAGAAGCAAATAAAATCGCTGACTCTAGTATCATTCCTGAAGTCCTAACCCTAGACCAATTGGCCGAAATCGCACTTAACCACGCGACTGGTGAGGCTCAAAGAGAAGTCGCAGCGAAGGATACAGAAAAAGAC
>CATLVA010000112.1 GCA_950060715.1 uncultured Oligoflexia bacterium
TCAAAAAGACGTAAGAGTAACTTTGTTGAATTAAAAGAAATTTTAAGAATTGAAGATGAGAAAGCAATAAATATTTCTGGCTGTGAGGGGTTCGAAATTCCTA
Source organism: uncultured Oligoflexia bacterium (assembly GCA_950060715.1). The sequence goes on from CATLVA010000112.1 coordinate 104, forward strand.
TTAAAGAGCAGGAAGATGAGAACCCCATTCAAAGATTTAAGTGGAATAAGTAATTAGATCTTTTGACAAGTCACTGGATAGGTCATTTCATGACCCTGTCTTGTTTTAATATTAATGTAGTCATTAAATTCGTTAAAAGCACTCATATTATCGATATTAAGCGTGTGCTTATCTCCATTTACATAGAAAATCTTTTGTAAACCATCTCCTTTAAACTTAGACCTTTGGACCATCGTTTCAGCAGGAAACCTACCATCTAATTTAAGCTTATTATCTTTAAGTTTTAATGTGATATTCTTTCTAGGTGTACTACATTCGAGTTCAAGAGCTTTTGCACTCATTGACATAAGACCTAATGTTAAAACGATTAATAATAGTGATGTTTTCATAATCATCCCCCTTCAGGGATATATAGAGCAATAGAGATGCCAATAATGTAAGTTCTAACCTCCTGAAAATGTGACTGATGGTCAATGTACTGTTTGAAATATATTCAATCGGCCGTCTAGAATTTAGACATATTTGGACTTGTGCTTATTCTTCTTTATTAAATTCGGCATATTTTTGCAGGAGATCATCTGCGTCATACTTTTCTTCAGTGTATGAACTTTGAATTAGCTCAGTGGGAAGTTCAGGATCGATTGATTGACCAAAGCCGTAAGGGCAGTGTCGACATCCACTCTTACAACAAAACTTTCTTTTTTTTAGATAAATTGCTGTGAAAACCATGTTTCCATCGTCATCGAGATAAAAGTCTTCTGGTTCAAGTTTAAAGTCGTTCATATAAGTTTACGCAAAGCTAAGCAAAAAAAAATAGGCCCTCCATTCAAAGGGCCTCATTGTGTGTGAAAATTTCTACATCCTAAGAAATTTAGGAGCCTTTTTATCACCTATTATTTGTGTTTTGCAAGTAACTTTCTTTTGGATGGGTGCATCATTGGGATTATGTTGCAAGCTGAGGGAGTTTAAATTACTATTAATAGGTTACAAAATTTTATTTAAGGCGGAGAAATTTATGGAAAAACCATGGTTTAATCACTACCAGGACGGAGTGCCTAAAGAAATTGACCCAAATACTTATAATTCAATTCCTGAACTATTAGAGGAGTCATTTAAGAAGTTTGCAGATAAACCTGCCTTCCATTGTATGGGTAAGACCTTGAATTACTCAGATATGGATTTACTGTCTAAAAAGTTCGCATCTTACTTACAAAATAATCTAGGTCTTAAAAAAGGTGACCGAGTCGCTATTATGAGTCCAAATATTCTTCAATACCCAGTGGCTCTTTTTGGTATTCTTAGAGCGGGAATGGTTTGTGTAAACGTGAATCCTCTTTACACTGCTCGTGAACTTGAACATCAGCTAAAAGACTCAGGGTCAGAAACAATAATTATCTTTGAAAACTCTGCAAGTGTTTTAGAAGAGGTTATTGCAAATACTCCAGTCAAGAATGTTCTCGTTACTCAAATTGGGGACATGCTTAAGTTTCCAAAGTCACTTATTGTTAACTTTGTAATCAAGCATGTGAAAAAAATGGTACCAAGTTGGAACATTAAAGGTGCGACTCCATTTTTAAAAGCACTTGATGAGGGTGATGAATCTAAATATCAAAAAGTTGAAATCGATAATGAAGAGACAGCTTTTTTACAGTACACAGGTGGAACAACTGGAGTTTCAAAGGGTGCTGAGCTGACTCATAAAAATATTGTTTCAAATCTTGTTCAGGCGAGATCGTGGATTTCTCCACTTATTGAAGAAGGGAAGGAAATTATTATTACCCCACTACCTCTCTATCATATCTTCTCGCTCACAGCGAATTGCTTCACATTTTCTACAATTGGAGCTTTAAATGTTCTTATCACAAACCCAAGAGATATTCCTGGTTTTGTAAAAGAACTTAAGAAGTGGGACTTTACTGCATTTACAGGTGTTAACACACTTTTTAACGGGCTACTAAATAATCCAGATTTTAAAGACTGTGGCTTTGATTCTTTAAAGCTAACTCTCGGAGGAGGGATGGCCGTTCAAAAAGCGGTTGCTGAAAAGTGGAAGCAAGTAACAAAGACACCTTTAATTGAAGCTTATGGATTAACTGAAACTTCTCCAGCTGCATGTATTAATCCAATGGACCTAACTGATTATAACGGAAGTATTGGACTTCCAATTTCATCAACAGATGTTTGTATTAAAGATGATGATGAAAATACACTTTCTGCAGGTGAGATTGGAGAGATTTGTATTAAAGGTCCTCAGGTTATGAGAGGTTATTGGGGAAGACCTGAAGAGACAAAGAAGGTTATGACAGCCGATGGTTATTTTAAGACTGGTGATATTGGTCTTATGGATGAGCAAGGATTCTTTAAGATCGTTGACCGTAAAAAAGATATGATTCTTGTTTCGGGGTTTAATGTTTATCCTAATGAAGTTGAAGATGCAGTTGTAACTCACCCAGGTGTTTTAGAAGCAGCGGCGATTGGAATCCCTAATGAAAAATCAGGTGAAGTGGTAAAACTCTTTATTGTAAAAAAAGACAAAGCACTTACTGAAGATAAGGTTATTGAGCATTGCCGTTCTGTTCTGACTGGATATAAAGTTCCAAAGATTGTTGAGTTTAGAGACGAACTTCCTAAATCAAATGTTGGAAAAATCCTTAGAAAAGACCTTCGAAATGAAGAACTGGCCAAAACTAAATAAAGCCAATGTAGCCCCCTTTTAAAGGGGGCTTTTTTTTGCCATATTTTATTTTTTAACCCCTTGAAATCTTATAAATCTAGCATTGAATCCCATAAGGATTTATAATACTTATATGAATTTTATATACCTCATTTTTCTAGGTCTAAGCTTTCAAGCTCTAGCACAAGAAGTCCCATCATCCAAAGAAGTCGAAACCTATCTAGAAGCGATAAACGATAAAAAAATTGAAGAACAATTGCTGGCGACGGATAAGTTTTCGAATTGTAAAGAAATCTCAAATAAAGATGGTTTGTCTCGAGAAGACAAAATTTCAGAATTTGAAAAATGCATGAAAAATGAACTAAATGGAAGTACTGGTGAGCTGAAATATACCGATGAAGAAATCGAACAACTAGCTAAAACCCTAGATATGAGATCCTTTAATAAAGAAGCTTCTAAGACAGCTACTTCAATTAAAGAGTACTTAACTCTAAGGCTTCGTAAAGCTCTGTTTGGTGTAGAGGATCTTGAGAAGTCTAACTTCAAAGATCGAAATTTTGTCAATCACGATGTTTTTTATGATCTCTATGCTGAACAAATAGGAAAGAATACTCTCTTGGAAGTTTCAAGGTATTGTTTGGAGAATTTTGCAATAGCTAAATCGACGAATTTGTATTGGGCAAAAAAGGTTGAGGTCACAGACAAAAACGGTAAAACAAGTGAGCAGTTAAAAGTGCAGGTGGTTCCTCGTTTTGCTCTTGAAAAATCAGATCCAACACTCGGTGATGGAGTAGAGACTTACACGGATAATATTGCAAGCCTCCAAAATTTAAAAGAAAAATATGATAACTTAAGTAGTTCATCAAATCCGCCTTTGTTATCTTTTCCAGAACTTGTCCAAAGTAGCAATCAAAAGCCTATTGAAACAGTTGTCTGCAATCTTAAATCAGAACAAGAGTGTAACAAATTGTATTCAGATCAAGACAGATCAAATCAAGAATTCAAAACACTAGCACAAATAGAAGCTCTCAAAAATGCTGAGTATAACTTGGCACAAATTGTGGGGGGAGGCGATCCAAGGTTATTATTAGAAGCTAATTATATGTTCTGTGCAAGTTCAGTCATTAAAAATATGTGCGAGATTTATAAATGCAATAATGTTTATAAGGGGGAGCTGGCAGAAGACTGTGATAAAAATTATGGAATAAAATCTCCTCCTCAGAATCCATCAGACACAGGTAAGCAAGCTTGTGCTGTCTTGCAAAGGCTGACTGATTACAGGAGCGCTCTAAAGGTCACCAAAGATATTATTGCTGAAAATAGACAAATGGGGTCTAGTAGAACTGGCTTCAAACTTGGGGATGTTTATAAGGGAAAATATGAGTCACGAGGCAAGGATACTGTTGACCGACTGACTTCGATAAGTTCGCAGGAATTAACTAATAAAGTTTCAGATATAAATGACTCTGAAACTTATGCAGAAGAGTTAAAAAAGACTTGTCTTGATGAGAACGGTGTACTCGTTCCCGGAGCAATAGAAAAGAATAAAGATTGCGAATTATTAGCATCAAAGCTTAATGATGAGAAGTTTCAAAATATTCAAGAAAAAGAAATTTCAGTTACAGAACTGCAAAAAGAAAGACTGTTAAAACTGGGAGAAGATGCTTCGCTAGAAGACTTAATGACGTTTTTAAAAGAAAACGGAATGAGTGAGTATATAATTCAAGAAAAAGACGGTACTTATTCAGGTAAATTCGCTGAAATGGCTAAGGCTGGTGAAACTAAAAAGATTATTGATGCGGTTATTGCTGAAATTGAGACCCGTAAAAAGACTACTATTGAAGGTATTAAAGAACGTTTTTATAGCCAGACTAAAATTAAAGCCCAGCCTGAAAACGCTGAAGAAAATACTAAATTCGAAAATTTGGCGGCTGAAGAAGCTCTTGCTGATATTGAGACTCATAAAAGGCGCGTAAAAGCATTATTTGAATATTCAAATATTGTGTCCTCTTATCTTTCTCTTGAAGATGAGCAAGGGCAAAAAATAGGAGAGAATTCAACAGTTAGAGAAGTTGAGTTAGCAAACCAAGATACGGATACAATTAGCAAGTATTTTACAGACAGTAGCGGAGGATCATCAGCTGGCTCTTCTGCGAGCAATATTGATTATCTACAAGCAATTGATGCAGTTATTGGAATTGATAAAGTAAAAGATGAGACGAAGCCTTAAAATCTCTTAGTACTTATAAAGTCTGGGATCTTGCGACCGAAAATTACGTCAACCAGGCATTTGGCACTATGAAAAGCTAGACCTAGGCCATGAGCTGTAAAGCCGCCTAGAAAATAGACTTGTTCATCACCTTTAATCGCTCCGACCATTGGCTGTCCATCGACACTGAAGCCCATTATTCCACTCCAGCGGTGAGTGATTGGAGCACTAGAAATATTTGGAATATGTTCTTTTAAAAAATCTTCTAAGGCGTTTTGGATAATATCAGAGGTTTCATCAGAGTAGCCGATCTCAGCATCTTTTTGCAATTGTCTAAAGCCTCCGATTATCATTTCTCCGCTGGGAAGCTGTCTAAAATAATCCAAGACAAAATTAGCATAACAAGGCCCCTCCATAAATCTCTCAACTGGAGCTGTGGCCAGGATCTGACCTCTGGTAGGAAATATTTTATCCTTAAAAAATGGATGAATAAGCGGGGAGTAGCCGTTTGTTGCAAGCACGACTGCGGGAGCAGTAAAGCTTCCCTTTTTGGTTCTAACTAATTTATTCTCGCCACTGTCAACAATCGAAAATACTTCATGATTTTCAAATAACTGAAATTGGCTGCTTGAAAGACAAATCTCTTTTAAGCGATTTAATAACTTAAAAGGATGAATGCTTGCATCGTCTTTATACTTGATTCCACCAACAAAGCCATTAGCACCCAAGCGCTTTTCCACATCTTCTTGAGTTAAAACTTCAACATTGATCTTCATCGAAATCATTAATTCAAATGAAGTTTTTAGTTCCTTAAACTCCGTCACAGTGGAAGCAAGAGAAAAACTTCCTCTTTGCTCAAAATCCAGCTCATCCTCTTGGTCTTTGATAATT
>CATLVA010000113.1 GCA_950060715.1 uncultured Oligoflexia bacterium
AAAGGATGAAAACAAACAACAAAGTAATATCAGTCTTGGTGAAGAATCTAGAGAGGAGACCGAGGATTTTCTCTTGGCTTCAATGAGTACTAGGTTTGCGGCATGGCTTTTAGATGCCTCCCTTCTTGTGACTTCAATGGCCATCACAATAGTGTCGATTTTTATCTTTGCTGAGTTTCCTCTCGATTCGTTATCAGAAATAATTCTTAACAAGCAAGTAATTATAAGTTTTAGCTTTATACTCGCCATGTATTATATGTTTTATTTTATCGTTTTAGATAAAACTTCTTATTCAACCCTTGGAAAAAATATTATGGGAATTAAAGTGGTAAAAATAAGAGAAAATAAAGCGCCAATAAGCTTATTTCAATCTTTGCTGAGAGTGCTGATAAGTATGTCCTCTGTCCCTCTTTTATGTCTGCCGTTAATTCTTGATTGGCAAAGCAAATTAAGCGATACACAAGTTGTTATTAAAAAGTAATGAAAAACAATCTAAAAAAATTTCTAGATTCTAGAGGAGAAAAAAAAGTCGTTTTCACAAATGGATGCTTTGATATTCTTCATAAGGGGCATGTGAGCTATTTAAATGAGGCAAAATCTCTTGGAGATATACTTGTTATAGGCTTAAATAGTGATCAGAGTGTAAAAAGATTAAAAGGTGAGTCTCGACCTATTAATGATGAAAATGATAGAAAGTTTTTACTCGAGAATTTAAAAGCAGTTGATTTTGTTTTTATTTTTGAAGAGGACACTCCATATAATCTTATTAAAGAAGTTAAACCTAATGTCTTAGTCAAAGGAGGGGATTGGAAGCCAGAAGAGATTGTTGGTTCCGATATTGTTCAATCTTTAGGTGGGGAAGTGAGGTCCCTTAGTTTTATTCAAGGTCATTCAACAACTAATACAATAAATAAAATACAAGCCAGGTAATTCTAAGTCACTGAATTTATTAATTTTTGACAATTTTTATCAAGAACTATGCCAAAGAGCCTTAAGTAATTCCCGACTGCGTCGATAGGGTACTTGTCTGATGGTTGAGGTCAACTATTAGCAGTAAGCTTAAAGACTAATCTTACAAAGGAGTTAAAAATGGGCTTAAGAATTAAATCAAACGTAGCATCCCAAATGGTGCAAAAAGAGTTAAACAAAACAGCAAGTAAAACAAGTGAGAGTTTCGCAAAACTTGCTTCAGGTAAAAGGATTACTAAATCTTCAGATGATGCTGCAGGTTTAGGGATTGCCAAGAAAATGGAAGCTGAAGTTAGAGGTTACAGAATGGCCAAAAGAAATGCTAGTGCTGGTATCTCTATGATTCAAGTTGCAGAAGGTGGACTTGATGAATCATCAAACATTCTTACAAGAATGAGAGAGCTTTCAATTCAAGCAGCATCAGATACTGTAGGAGATACTGAAAGACAATTTACAGATATGGAATACCAAGCACTCAAACAAGAAATTGAAAGAATTGCTCAGGTGACGGAATTCAACGGAACAAAACTTTTATCTGGTGAAGGTAGAATGTTAGATTTCCAAATTGGTGTTAATAATGATCAGTTTCAAGATAGAATTACTTATGATTCAGCAAAGCAAAATGCAAGACTTGATGGTCTAGGAATTACTGATATTTCAGTAGGGAATAAAGAGGGAGCACAATCATCTCTTCAAGCAATCGATCAAGCAATTGAAAGAGTATCTGGACAGAGAGCTTCTCTAGGAGCAATCCAAAACAGGCTAATCTCAACTAGTAATAACTTACAAATTACTAACGAGAACTTATCTGCAGCTAACTCTCGAATCAGAGATGTTGACTACGCCGATGTAGCCGCTCAAAATGCCAAGTTTAATATTTTAAATCAAGCAGGAACGTCTGTGTTAGCTCAAGCAAACTCGCAAGGGCAAAATGCATTACGTCTTCTCTCTTAGTTAATTTATACGGGACCTGGCCTGATCAGTTGGGTCCTGTATAAACTACTTCATTGTCAATTTGAGCGAAGCTATAGGCTTCGTTTTTTTTTTGCCTCTCAACAAAAAATTCTTAAAAAAATAAAAAAACTTAAATTATTTATAAAGAAAAAAAATCTACTCCCGATAAAGTAAATAAGATTGATCTAGCAAGGATCATTATTTAGTCACTAAACCATAATAGAGCAGTAAGCTCTGCTACCTCACAGGAAAAGAGTTAGCGTTCAAGGAATGAGAGAACGGTTAAACAAGGAGGTAGTATGGGTTTCCGTATTAACACAAATGTACCATCTATTGCAGCTCAAAGAACGCTTGCAAAAAATGGCCAGAATCAAGAAAGTACATTAGCAAAAATGTCATCAGGAAGTAGAATTACCAAAGCTTCTGACGATGCAGCCGGGCTAGCAATTTCAGAGAAATTGAAGGCGAGAATTAAGTCAAACTCTCAAGCAAACAGAAATGCGAACGATGGTATTTCAATGGTTCAAACAGCAGAGGGTGGTTTAGATGAAGTATCAAATATCTTAACTAGATTGAGAGAACTATCTATCCAAGCTTCTTCTGATACTGTTGGAGATACTGAGAGAAGTTTTACTGATATGGAATATCAAAACTTAAAGCAAGAAGTTGAAAGAATCGCACAAGTTACTGAGTTCAACGGAATGAAGTTGTTGGCCGGTGAAGGTGAAAAACTAGATTTTCAAATCGGCGTTAATAACGACGATTTCCAAGATAGAATCAGCTACGATACAACTCAACAAAATGCAAAGCTTGAAAGCTTAGGGATTGGGGAAATTTCAGTTAGCAATAAAGAGGGTGCACAGTCAGCTCTTTCTACAATCGATAGTGCTATTGAAAAAGTATCAGGTCAGCGAGCTGCACTTGGTGCGATTCAAAACAGATTAATCTCAACTAGTAATAACTTAGAAATTACTAATGAGAACTTGAATGCTGCAAACTCTCGAATTCGAGACGTAGACTACGCACAAGTTTCTGCTGAGAACGCAAAAAACAGTATTCTCAATCAAGCAGGTACTTCAGTGCTAGCTCAAGCAAATGCCCAAGGTCAAAATGCCTTACGCCTAATCGGCTAAAACCTGTAATAACAGCTATTTAAAAAGAAAATGATCCCCCTGAATTGGGGGATTTTTTATGTAAATAATTCAGGCTTACTGTGAACTGATTCCTAATAGAGCTAGTATAAGTTCATGATAAGACAGACTTTTTTATTCCTAGCTTTAATGGGGACCGTGGGGTGCGGACCTATCACGAAATCAAAAACGAAGCGATCAAAAGTATATGGAGAAAAAAGTGTTGGTATCCCAGTAGCTTTAAGTGTCTCTCAGAAACAGTGTATTAGCAGTTCAAGTGCAAGTGAATTTGAGATTGATGTATTCACTAGAGGGAGATTTCACTCTCAGGCGACTTCGTTGTCGACTCCGATTAAAGCTGTGAATGAAATTGAATTTTCTGGTTACTTTTTAGGAGCGACTCAATGGGAACTTCTCAATGATCCTATAATTGAGCGCGATCCACAGAAATTTGAGCTGTGTGAAATCGAAGGTAAATACGAGGAAAATACTTATCAAGATGCGACTCTAAGTATCCTAAGCCCAATTAAGAATTTCGAGAATAGATTTGAATCTTTTGTGACAAACCTAGATTTGAGCCCGATAAAAATTCGAACAGCTCCACTGTTAAAAGAAGGGAATAAATACCTTATCAACAATGCTTTTTACTATAGTCGCACCAGAGAGATCACATTCCTTCCTCAAGGTTATTATGACGAAGAAAACCTCGTGTTACCTTTAGGGGGAAGGCCTTTTTGGAAGTATCCAATGGTAGCCTTACATGAATACGGACATCATGTTTTTGTTGAAACTTATTTAAAATATTCTCAAAAAAATTCAAACCTCCCACCACTTGAAGATGAGTCGAATGAAGTTTCTCTTTGTATTGATAACTCAAATACATTTGGTGAAACTCACAGTGCAGAAGAGGTGAGAAAGGTTAATACCAGCTTGGCAGTATCTGCATTAAATGAGGGATTTGCTGATATTTTTTCATATTTTGGCGAGCCAGCAGGTAGAAAACTATTTGGCATGGGCTGTATGACAAAATCACGAGATGTTGAATTCGGAGAATTTTTTGATGGAAGCCCTAAGGTTTTAACTTCGGAGGCGATAAAGTATTTCTTATCTGAAGAACCGATGAATTATACAAATTGTAGCGAGATGACCAACTTTCAAGATCCTCATCTCATAGGAGCGGTATTTGCACGTGCAATTTATCAGGCGACTTATTTAAAAGCATTCAATGATGAACAAAAATTATCCATAGTAGTTGAGTGGCTCAATCGCTTAATCCCGCTATTTGGGCAATATAATGACCCAGAAACTATTTTAAAATTAGCTGTAACAGAGCTTCACGAAGTATTTAAAAGCAATATGGTTTTTGGCCAGAACGAGTGCTATCGATTCTATTCTCATTTCACTGGATTAACTCGCAGCCGCTGTTTATAATAGAGTATGGCTCAAAAAATCAGAAAAGCTGTTTCATTAGTTTTTAGGAATAAAAGCAAAGTCTTCTTTATCAAGCGACAAAACTTTCTCCATCACTTTCCAGGCTATATAGCTTTTCCTGGAGGTAAAGTTGGCGCAGAAGATGAAGAAGCTGATGATCCTTTATTTGAAGCAGCCTGCAGAGAGGCACAAGAAGAACTAGGAATAGATGTAAAAGATGCTATTAAATCGGGATCAATCCTTCGCTGGAGAAAAATTGCGATTGCCACAACTCCAGATTTTAACCCATACCGTTTTGAGACATATTTCATTTTATTTGAAACTAAAACTAAGTTTCGCTTTAAGGTGGACACAAATGAAGCGGCAGAGAGTGGGTGGGTTGACCCTTATGATATTGTTCGAAAGTATAATGCTGGAGAAGCACTTCTCGTTCCTCCAGTGAGAAAGATGTATAGTCTCTTAAGTGAATCTCATAAGTTTGATGAGGTTGTCGATTTTGATATAGACCGTCCCAAAGGTCTTGCGCAGGTAGAATCAATCAAAAATCTTTTGCAATTGATGCCTAAATCAAACACTTTGCCTCCAGCTGAAAGAACAAATTGCTTTGTCATTGGAGACGGTGCAAAAATTTGTGTGGATCCATCTCCCAAAGATACTGAAGAATATAGAAGTTTGATCGCAACCTTAGAAAAACATCAACTTGATAAGATTATTATCACACATCACCATGGCGATCACCATCAATTCGCCCCTCAAGTGGCCAATCATTTTAAACTACCTCTATATATGAGTCTTGAGACTAAGAATCTCATCATCGCAAAAAAAGGTGAGGACTATTTTCTCGATTGCGAGATAGTGTTGGTTGAAGAAGGAGACACTCTAGGTCAGTGGATAGGTCAGAGCATAAAAGCCTATAGAATTCCTGGGCATGATATCGGTCATATTGGTTTAGCTCCCGAAAAGCTCAATTGGTTTATCGTTGGTGATTTATTCCAAGGAGTGGGTACTGTTGTTGTTGGTGGGGAAGAAGGGAATATGAAAGACTATTTTGAAAGCTTAAAGAAAGTGATCAGTCTTTCACCTCAATGTGTTATCCCTTCACATGGCATCGCTTTAGGGGGAACAAATATTTTACAGCGAACGTTAGAGCATAGAAAATTGAGAGAGAAGCAGATATTAGATTTGTATTTAAAGCAGCCAGATCCGAGTTATATTTTAAAAACTCTTTACTTTGATATCCCTCGCCATCTTCATTCCTATGCAATGGCAAACATTCGCTCCCATCTCAAAAAATTAGAGGACGAGGGTAGACTGTCTTAAAAATCTAAGTCTTTTA
>CATLVA010000114.1 GCA_950060715.1 uncultured Oligoflexia bacterium
AGCAAAATGGCACATAGACGCTGATCTTGTATTAGAGTTACCTTGGAAAAAAGGAAGATTGGCCACGGGGGAAATTTGTACATTCGATTGTGAGCTTGCTCCCATAAACATATTCTTGCCCTGTTTTAGGCCAAAACTATGGGCTTGTAATAGATTATCATTAATAAGAAATATGGAATTTTTGTACAGAGACATCTCAAAATTACAACTGGATTGCAGTCCTTGTGCATCCTTGGATTCAAATAAAAAATTTGTGACCTCATATTTAGTAGTCTTATTCTTCTTATAGAACTGATAAAGTTTTCGAAAGGAAATACGGGGAAGAGTCTCACCTTGTTTTAGAGTTTCATCCCCCCTAATGTAAAAATCATTAAGGACAGCATTCTTTTTTATTTGCAGTTGGTTTTGAGCGAGAAAAGCTTCAAAATCCTTCGTTACCGTTAGTTGGGCAGGAAAGTATTTGTCGTATAAATCGATCAGGTCAATAAGTGAGTAGCGAGATTTGAACTCCTTTAAAAGACTTTCAAGTAAATGGATTTGTGGATAGCCCGTGTTATCTTTAGAAAATGAATTATAAAAATAATCCTCTTCATCTATTCGTAGAAAGACCTGATACTTGGAAGTTGGTGAGCTTAGATCAGGACGCACATTCATTTGTACAAAGCTCCAAAGCACGACTTGATCGATAAAACTCAGTGGAATTCTTTTCGCTAAATTATCTTTCAGAATTTTATATTGATCGATTGAGTTCTTATTTTCAGCGAGGTAAATATTTTTTTGTATGATCTCGCAATGAGTTTGTTTCATTGTGGATTTTGTCGCAATACCTTTTTCTTCGAGAAGATCTTTATCAAATCTATCGATAAAAAATGAACATGAAAAAAGAAGTAAAAATAAACTATATTTCATGAATGATATCTGGGTCCATGGGATGCTCTGTAGAGCTGCTACCATTAGCTATTTGAGTAAAATCAATTTCAATTTTTCTCTCTGCAATCGCTGAATCATTTGTACCAAGGAGACATATAACCCAAACTCCGGAGGCCTCATGAGTCGAGTGGGACTGCATCTTGATATCTAATAGTTCAAAACCCATCTCTAAAATATGTTTTGTGATGATATCAAATTCTTTTTCATGGTATCCCGTTTTTCTCACTGGAGGTGCAGGGATATAATAAGTAAAAGTTTGTTTGAAGCGATAATTTTTGCCGCCAAAAAGAGAGCTTAGCACTCGGATACTCCTGTTAGATTTCTTATATATTCTATCATCAGTTTTCCACAAAAGTAAAAGCCGATTCGCTCTAAAGGCCTAATATAAAACAACTTTAAACTTTAGCTAAACACAATAGGGGCAGAATAGACAGACTTCACCTCTCAGAATCTACAAGGAAATTTATACCACATAAAAAAAAATCTTTTTTTCAATCCAATGTCTGGTTATAATAAACATGTGGGCGATAGGATGTTGCTCAGACAAGGCAAGGAAGCCGAAAAAGAGGGGAGTCATGCAGGAGACTCCCTTTTTTTTTCTTTTTTTCAATCTCAAAATCAATGACCTGTGCTAGCCTTAATCAATGCAATTTAATAAAGATGTCTTCTTTAAATATCGTCATCAGTTTGAGTTAGGTAATCTCACGACAGAATCATTTCATCCTCGAACATTAAATCTATCCAGTGTCCTTAAAGAGAATATAGAGGAAGCGATAGGGCTATTATCTGAAGTAGATGAGCTAGCTCTACAAAGTCTTAAAACCTATAATCAAGGAATCTACCAGCTCTATCAAGCATGCCAGGATACCTTGGAGGATGATGGGAGAGTTTTTATTGCTGGCTGTGGTGCTACCGGAAGATTGGCCTTATCAGTTGAGACATTATTCCGAGAAAAATTTCAATCAGATCAAGTCATAAGCTTTATGGCCGGAGGGGATTATGCTCTTATTAAGTCTATTGAGAGATTTGAAGACAACGCTGAATATGGGATGCGCCAACTAGAAGAGCTTGGATTTAAAAATGGAGACCTCTTTGTTGGAATAACTGAAGGTGGAGAAACCAGTTTTGTTATAGGGGCCACTGAAAAAGCGAGTACTTTGTCACAAAGGCAATCTTGGTTTTTATATTGTAACCCAGATGAAGAATTACTTTCAATTGAGCGCTCAAAGAATGTGCTTCTCAATAAAAAAATACAAAAGCTAAACTTATGTGTGGGGTCCATGGCCATTTCAGGTAGCACTCGTATGCAAGCAACCACGGTGCAGATGTTGGCTATTGGTTTTTCTCTTCTTTATCAGTTTAATTCTAAAAAGGAATTTGATCATGCCTTTTACGGTTTGATTGATCGGATGATTTCTAGGAATTGGAGCTTTTTGAAAGATTTTATTCAATTTGAATTCGAAGCTGTAAAGAAAGGTGTTCCAGTCACTTATCTCTCTCCTGATAAACTTGCTATAGCTATTTTAACTGACACTACTGAGCGTTCACCTACTTTCAGTTTGAATGGCTTTGAGAAGGTCGATGAAGCGAATAGGTGTTTTGTTTATTTATCCATTAATAATGAAGTTAATGCTAAACAAGCATGGCGTTCTCTTTTACAAAGAGATCCACGATGCCTTTCATGGAATGATTTAAACACTCAAATCGATAAAGAAGAATTATATAAATTTGATATCTCTAAAAATGCAAAGATTCGTCGCGCAGGAAAAGAAATAAGTTTTGAAAAAATGGGAAAGCAGATTCTGATAAGTTGCTCTGCTAAAAAGTATGCTATTGAGTTTGAACGTGATGATCTTTTTGAAATGCACTTAAGTTTGAAGATGGGATTAAATATTCAATCAACACTTTTGATGGGGTTACTAGAGAGGTTTGAAGGCAATATGATGAGCTATGTGAGACCGAGTAATTTTAAGCTAGTTAATCGAGCTCAGAGGTATATAGAATATTTTTTAAAGAGAGAGGGAGTTGAGGTACCTGAGGAGAAGATTATAGAGCTTATCTTTGATCATGACTCGTCACAATCTTCCCCTGTAGTTATAAGTGTTTTAGAAAAATTAGGCGTCTTTCTCTGATTCCTCAGATTTTTCTTTTGTGTCGTCATTCAAACCTTTTTTAAAGTTTGTAATGGCACTACCCATTGAGCGACCAAGTTGAGGTAGTTTAGCTCCTCCAAATAACAGAAGTACAATTCCACCTACGATTAATAATTCAGTTGTTCCTAATCCAAACATGATCTTTATCCTTTAATAAATTCTCGCAAGATCCATCGAGTATTTCCCCGGTGAATAGTTTGCAAATCTTGTTTCTCTAAGTTTTTTAAACTTCGCCGATGCATTGGATTTACTCGCATATGGATAAATCGTAATACCACCTCGAGGGGTAAACTCACCAATAACCTCGATATATTTCGGCTTCATTAGATTATACAAGTCATCAGTGATTTTTTGAATACAATCTTCGTGAAAGTCACCATGATTTCTGAAACTAAACAAATATAATTTCAATGACTTAGACTCAACCATCGTTTTATCTGCGATATAATTAATATAAACTCTCGCAAAGTCAGGCTGCCCGGTTTTTGGGCATAATGAGGTGAATTCAGTACAAACAAAGGTGGTCCAGGCTTCAGAGCTTGGGTTTTTGTTTGGAAACGATTCTAAAATCTCAGGGGCATATTGGTCAGGGTACTGAGTATTTTGATTGCCTAAAAGGCTCACGCCTTTCAGTTCTTTATCTGATCTTTCAGCAGATTTAGCTGATCTTGTTTTTGTCGAAGTTTTGCTACGTGCCATATCTGAACCTTTACTTTAGTATTTAAAACAACTTTAATATAGAAGCTTTTTACTCAAAACTCAATAAACCAAAGATGATGCATAAAAAAACTCATATCATATTACTACAATTAGGCTCACCAAAAACCACTTCGACCAGTGATGTGCGAAGTTACCTCAAAGAATTTCTTGGAGACTACCGAGTGGTTGATCTGCCTCGATTTTTTTGGAATATCATCTTATATTGTTTCATACTGACTTTTCGTCCTAAAAAAAGTGCCAAAGCTTACAAGCGTATCGAGTTTTGCGCCGGCTTTTTTCCTTTAATTGAAATCACCAAGGCCATGGGGCGAGCGTTAAGGGAAAGATTTAAAGGCAAGTATGAGGTACATGCAGGGTTTGTATTAAGTGAACCCAGGCTCGAAGGTATTTTTGATCAGTGGACTAACTCCACAGAAAATCTAAGTGAGACGAAATTCCTAATTCTTCCGCAGTACCCACAGTACTCAGGCACAACAGTTGCTAGTTGCTATGATCAACTGGAGAAGTGCTTTTATAAAAGAACAAATCTCCCAACTTTGGAAGTTGTCTCCAATTATCATCGATTGAAAGCCTATATTGATCTTTCTGTTGAACAAATCGAAAATCAGATAAAAAAATATCCTGCAGAAGATGTCGTTCTGTCATTTCATGGTATTCCGGTGCGCTACGTGACTGAGAAAGGGGACTTGTATCTCCAGCATTGTTTTGAAACCTTTAAATTAATCAAAGAAAGGCTCAATTTTCCCAAAAATAAGATTCATATGACATTTCAAAGCCGTTTTGGTTCAGAACAGTGGCTAAATCCCTATACAGATGAGTATGTCGTAGAGCTTGCAGAAAAAGGCAGTAAGTCTATCGCTGTTTATTGTCCTGCTTTTGTCGCTGATTGCTTAGAGACAGTAGATGAGATTGGAACTGAGTTAGCAGAAGAAGTTGAAGAGGCTGGAGCAGAGTTAGTGTTTGTTCCTTGTTTAAATAATAGTGAAAAATGGGTGAGAGCCTATGGGGATTTTATTGAAACCTATCTCGAAGGTAGCAAAACTGAGCGCGATAATCTATTCTATGATCTAAACCAAGAAGAAGTAGAGAGAGAGATGCCAAAATTTGAATCAGAAGAGAAATTAACTCCCAAGGCCAAAAAAACGATCAAACTAGTTTTCCTTACCTTGTTTCTAGATTTAGTTGGGTTTTCAATTATTTTCCCGATGTTTCCCTCACTCGCTAAGTATTATTTAGAAAACGATGCTAATAATCCATTCTTAAAACTAATCTTCGGCTCTATTGCAGAGCTCACCAAAGTTGGTGGAGTGGATATGAATTCTATTGTACTTTTTGGTGGGGCCCTCGGAGCGTTGTATTCATTGCTACAATTCTTTGCCGCTCCTCTTTGGGGAGGAATTTCCGATCGCTATGGAAGAAAACCAATTCTTTTAATATCTATTTTTGGTTTATTTCTAAGTTATGTTATTTGGATATTCTCCGGTTCATTTACTCTATTAATTCTTTCTAGGTTTATAGGGGGAATTATGGGGGGAAATCTGTCCGTCGCTACTGCTACGATTGCAGATGTGACGACTCCAAAAACTAGATCAAAAGGAATGGCCTTCGTTGGTATTGCCTTTGCTTTAGGTTTTATCTTTGGTCCGGCCATTGGTGGTGCACTAACTGCAATGAATCCAGTTGCTCACTTTCCTGAGTTTGAGTCATGGGGGATTAACCCATTTTCCTATGCAGCACTATTCGCTGCTATATTGGCTTTCATCAATTTAATATCGATTGCTAAAAATTTTGAAGAAACACTTGATACCTCCAATACTACTAAACGAGTGGTAAATATCTTTAAACTATTTAAGCCCATTGGTATTAGAGAAGTAAATTTAACGAATTACTCATACTTTCTTTTTATCTCTGCTTTTTCTGGAATGGAGTTTACGTTAACGTTTTTAGCGGTAGAGAGGTTTGCTTATACTTCTATGGATAACGCCTATATGTTCG
>CATLVA010000115.1 GCA_950060715.1 uncultured Oligoflexia bacterium
CTCTGTACACCGGGAACAAAAGCAAACGTTAATGACAAAGAAGTCGATGACTGCATTAACTCGGATGCTTTGGCACTTCCCTCTAACCAATGGATAAAAGCCGAAATAATTGTAGAGGATTCAAAAAACATCAAACACATAATCAACGGTAAGACCGTACTCACAGCTTCAAACCCTACTGAAGATACAACTCATAAACATTATATGCGACCAAATGCAGTTGATGGAAAATTAATCAAAGAAGGCTTTATTGCTATTCAAGCTGAAGGTAGTGAATTGGAATTGAGAAATTTCTTAATCAAAGAACTACCTTAAAGTTCTGATTCATCACAATACATCATATTTTCAGGGTGAAAGTTCATCTCTTCCCTTCTAAGCGCCAACCTTAGTCGTCTTAGTCGATCTCGCCTGATCTCTTTAGTATTTGAATAATCAGAAGTCGTCCAACTTCCATCATGTTTTACAATTTCACCCTGATCATCAACTAAAATATCGTATTTTGTTGGTTGTCTTGCGACACCAGAGTTCTCTGCAATTTCCATTTCAATTCCAGTATTAACTAGATAAATTTGGTGTTTTCTTTTCTTTAAGTAATCTACAGTCATCAGAAAATCTTCTTCTTCCTCACCAGGAAAACCGACTAAGATATTTACACAGACATTGATTCCCAATTTCTCACAATTATCTAAGCACTCTCCAACAACATCCATGGTTATTCTTTTACCCATGACTTTTAAAACTTTCTCAGAAGCACTCTCAAGACCAAAAGTGATAAAATTACACCCAGCATCTTTCATTTTTGATAAAAGTTCATAATTAAGTCTTTTATCAAAGCGAGCGTTCCCTCCCCAATTGATTTTCATCTTTTTCTCTAAGACAAATTGAACCAATAACTCTAGCAGATCATGATTTCCATTCATCAAGGAGTCACATATATGAATATAATTATGAGCGTATTTTTTAGTCCCTTCTTCTAATTCTCTGGCCACGTTTTCCACAAGTCCCATCCTAAAGCGATGCCAATAATGAGTTTCATTGCAAAATGCACAGGCTGCGACACAACCACGGCTCATCATGATGGGAAGCGCCTGGTAGGTATAATCATTTATATTAAAATCAGAAAAGTCCGGTAATACGAACTCATCAGGAGTCATTGGTTGCTTTCTCTTGGTGACTACAATTTCTCCATCATCACCTAAGTATTTTATCGATGGCAGAGTTCTAGGGTCCTCACCTTTTTGAATTTTTTCAACTAAGTCACACATAGTTTTTTCGCCTTCGCCATAAACCACATAATCAGCGAGTCTATGTCGAATAAAAAAATCGGCATCAATTCGAGTTGAAGAAGGACCGCCGATAACAATAACTGTGTCTGGGCAAATAAGCCTATAAATACGCAAGACCATTTCGGTGAACTTCATACAGGATGAAAAGAGTGAGATTCCTATAATATCGTATTTCTCTGCAGCTATTTTTTTTGCCACCTCTTTTACAAATGGGCCTAATAGCGCAACCATACGGTCGACCATATCATCTACATACTCCATTCTTCGGTTTCCGAGTTCGAACCAATAGCCATCTTCTGGAGCTTTTTCCGGATAGAGCTTTTTATAGACATAGAGATTGTAGTCCTCGACTGTTACATCATGTCCTCGCTGTCTCAAAGCTGAGCTGACATAAGCTAAGCCTAAGGGAGCTAACTTAACCGACCATATGGGAAATAAAAACAAACCTATCTTCAACTTGGTACCTCTAAATTATTTTTCGCAAGAAAACCGTATTCTTCAGCATGCAGTTTTTCTTCTCTAAAAGTCATTCTCTCTTCCACTAACATATCACGCAGGCGTTTGATTCTCTCTTTTCGAATTTCGATAGTATTACTCAAATCAGCTGTGGCCCACGCCCCTTGATATTTACCAATTTTTCCGTCCTCATCAAGGAGAATATTATATTTGGTAGGTTGACGATAGACACCTGTATTTTCGTTAATCTCCATTCCAAAACCAGTATTTACCACATAGAGCTGATGCCTATGCTCTCTGAGAAAATTCATTGTGATTTGAAAGTCTTCTTCTTCCTCTCCAGGAAACCCAACTAGTATATTGACGTTTGCTTTAATACCAACTTTTTCACAATCGTCTAGAACTTGCTTCACCACATCCATAGTAATTCGCTTGCCCATCATCTTTAAAACTTTTTCAGATGCACTCTCCAAACCGAAAGTTAAAACATAGCAGCCAGCTTCTTTCATCTTAGTCAGAAGTTCTAGATTGAGTTTAGCATCAAATCGTGCGTTCCCGCCCCAATTCATTTGAAGTTTATTTTCGAGAACAAAATCCACTAAATGTTCTAAAAGGTCATGATTCCCATTTACAAGAGAGTCACAAATAAACACAAAGTCATAATCATATTTTCTTAGGGCATTATTTAATTCACGACCGATATTTTCAACAATCCCCATACGGTAGCGGTGCCAATAATGAGTTTCATTACAAAATGCGCATGCAGCCACACAACCGCGACTCATCATGATGGGTATCGCCTTATAGGTATAATCCCTAATATTATAATCCGAAAAATCTGGAAGCGAAAATTCCTCTGGAGTCATTGGTGACTTTCGTTTAGTTATAACAATTTCACCATCTTTACCGAGATATTTAATTGAAGGAGTATCTCTAAAGTCCTCTCCTCGCTGAATCTTTCCAACGAGTTCACACATGATCTTCTCACCTTCACCGTAAACCACATAATCAGCAAGGCCGTGACGGAGAAAAAAGTCCGCATCCGCTCTAGTAGAAGATGGCCCCCCTATAATTATTTTAGTGTCAGGATTGATAGCGCGATAAACTCTAAGGGCCAGTTCGGTAAACTTCATGGAAGATGTAAAAAGTGAAACCCCAATAATATCGAAATTTTCTTTAGCGATCTCTTTGACCACTTCAGGAACAAATGGACCCACCAGATTAATTAGCTTCTTACCCAACTCACCAGAGTACTCAATATGTTTGTTTCCAAGTTCATACCAATGACCATCTTCCGGAGCATTTTCAGGATAAAGTTTTTTGTAAATTTCTAGGTTATAGTCCCTAACGACTACGTTATGTCCCTGCTCTCTTAGAGCAGATGCCACATAGGCCACTCCCAAAGGAGGTAATTTTACTGACCAAATTGGAAAAAGGAATAGACCTATCTTCAAAATAGCCCCTTTAGAAACGTATTAAAAAACATAAAAATCTTCTAAACAATTTATCATTGATTGCTACTAATCCTCAATACTACAAAGCCTCAAAGCCAAATATCAGCTGTAAATTGGCTAAATTACTCCAATCTTCTTTAGAAATCTTAAGAATATTATCTTTATATTTTACCTCGATGAGTTCAGAACTTGGCACTCTCGCAATTGCAAACGGCTCCCTAGCAGGATCTGATACCAAGAATTGGTCTTCTTCAATAATTACCCAAGGCACAATTTCCTTTTCAACAGTGCCCGGGTTTCCTGCTTTTTGTTCACCATAAAGTTCAATTAGTTGCTGCAAAAAAGGTTCTCTAAAATTTTTAAAGTTTTTATCCTTTGAATAAAAAATTGGATCCAAGCAATTAATGAGTGAAGTTTTTAAGTGTTCACTGGCCTTAGCAGTATTACCGCTAGCCTTTTGAAACATATTTTCTAAACGCTCCGTAACAAGTCGCATATTATAACGAAAATCAAAATCTTCGTTTTTAATCTTTTTTAATTCTTCACACTGAACCATTTTATTCGCAAGTTCCGTAATAGAAACAGTCGCTCCCCATTGTGAGCGATGCACATCACAACCACTCACTGAATTAGGAAAAAATTCGATATAGTCATGATAGCCACCCCAACGGCTCAGTATCGCGCGCCCTTCAACCGCTAGAAAAAAATAGGGAGCAATACCAAAGTTTTCATCAAGATGAACTGATGCTGAAACAAAAATATCATCAGGATGAATATACCTTTGAAAAATTTCTTTTTGATCGATAAATCCTTCAAAAACAACAGAATCCCTCAGGTCATATTGCTGCACTAACTCTTCCAAAAACTCCGTATAATTGGGGTCAATCTGGGCGAGTAAAGGTATTCCCAGCCCATCATATTTTCCAAACAAACGAAGCTTACGAGGAGAACTAGCTTGCTTTTTATAGACAGCATAGGCACAAATTAAAAGGTGAATATTTTTTAGCTCTGAAATCCGTCCCATATAGACAAAGTCACCCTGCTCTCGTTTACACTCAGACTGTAAATTTCTAAACGTAAAAGTCTTTTGAGAGACAAAAGGTACACATTCATAATTTGCTTCAGGATATCCTCTTTTAAAAGCCAATTCATCTTTTATACAAGAGCCAAAAAACAAATCCCTCTCACCAAATAGTTCATCAATATGTGAGCGATGGTAATGCCAACCAGCATAAGGTCCATTTTCATGGAGATGGAAAATTAAACGAACCGAAGAATTTACGAAGTTCTTCATAAAACGCACAAAAGTTATTTCTTTAGGGTCTAATCGTAAAACCAATAAATGATCACACTTTCTTAGAATATTAATAAAATATTTTAAATGTGTTTTTCGTTTAAAGAAATCGTTTTGAACAATTACAAAGTCACGTTCAAGATCAAAAGTACCTAACCATGACGTCATAAGAACAGGCACAATATCATTCATACTGATCCACTCGTGTTCAAACATTGAATAAGGAACGGCAATTAAATCTTTTTTTGATAGGTCAATTCCAGCTAGTATTTGTCTATACTTATCAAAAAACTCTCTGTACTTATATCCAATGGCATCTTCATCACATAACAATAATGTACAATGCCTACCAATAAGCTCAATATCAGATCCGTATTCTTGAAGAGCAGAATTGATTGTTTCAATTAACTGCAATCGATTCACGTAAACTGATTTTTGGTAATCACTTCGTGCAGGAGATTCAATGAAGTCTTTATTTGCGATCTTTTTAGCATAGGAAAGAGCAATACCCTGAACAAATGACTCCGTGTTTATGAGAGTGTTTAAAAATATATAGCTGGTTGAAACAGGTAGCTTGTATGCCTGATGACCCCTCAATCCGCCCCAATCAGTTGCGATAACAGGTACCCCAGCCTCTACCGCTTGTTTCAGAGAATATCCAAAGTCGTCTTGAAAAGAAGTCGAAAAATTAACCAGAACAGAATTAACTGACAATTCTTTAGTCCATTCGTTAGGCCCTAGGCCATGCTTAATCTTTGGAGCTTCGTATTTCCACGGGAGAGAATTGATTAATCTCTCTACATTTTTTTCAATACATTCATAGGAAATATCTGTTCGACCTTCAGTGGCAACATGATCTATATGAGTCGTTTTATCAAACTCACCTAAAATCACTAACCCAACATCCATATTATAAAGTTCTTGCAAATAAAAATTGGTCCAGATGAGAAGGGATATATTCTTTTGATGATTTATCCTTCCGGCATAAACCATCTCCCATGGAGCATGAAATGAAGGAAGTTCTCTCATTCTACTTTTACTGCAGATATGATCAGATAAGATATTAATATTTTCTTTGGGTACGTTTAAAAGCTCGTGTAGTATGTCTGCAAAACGATAAGAGAAAGTATTTATTCTAACTTTTTCATATTTAAGCTGTTGCAGTCGGTGAACATATTCCAAAACATCACCAAAAAAAACCACGTCCCCCTGAGAGCTTGCATGAAATTCATCATAATCAAAGTCTTTCGTTAAACAGACGAAATCTT
>CATLVA010000116.1 GCA_950060715.1 uncultured Oligoflexia bacterium
CTTTGAAATTGGATCTCGGAAGATGTTTTTTCAACTCATCCATAGAGATACCAATGTATTCTATAATTTTTCTTTTTTCATTGATGACTCGAAATGAAATACCCAGCTTGGCGGAAAGTTGTTCAGCTTGAGCCTTAGATGTACAACTTGCAATAATTCCTGCCTCATTTTGAGAGCGTGGGGCACTGTTTTTTTCGCCAATGCCTTTTCCGCATGAAATTAATAATAAAAGACAGCCTAAAACCGTCAGGTTCGAATTCCGTTTCATAAGCACCTCTTGTGATCGATCTTCCTGATCGACACCCATAATTTAGCAAGTTCCGTACCAACAAAGGAAGCGGGAAAACGACGACTTGCGCAAGACTATTGGGCTCCAGTGCCATTTTGGGGTGACAAAAGAGTGACAAGCTTTGCGAAGCTATTGAAATTGGGTATAAATGCTGTATGGATCAGATTCAGATAAATGGCGCAAAAGTTCACAATTTACAAAACATCAGCATAGATATTCCTAGAAATAAGTTAACTGTAATTACAGGACCCTCTGGTTCGGGAAAATCATCTTTAGCTTTTGATACTCTCTATGCTGAAGGGCAAAGGCGCTATATCGAGTCGCTCTCTAGTTATGCCAGACAGTTTTTAGGACAAATGGAGCCACCTGATGTGGAGAGTATTTCTGGTCTTAGTCCTGCCATCGCTATTGACCAAAAGTCCACTAGTAAAAACCCGCGTTCAACTGTGGGGACGATTACAGAGATCTACGATTATCTAAGAGTCTTGTTTGCGAGAGTCGGAGATGCTTTCTGTCCACTTACAGGTGATAGTTTGGAAGCTCAAAGTGCAGAGCAAATTGTAAAAAAATTAATGGAGAAAAAAGCCGGGACAAAACTACAAATACTGGCGCCAGTGATTCGCGATCAAAAAGGTGAGCATAGGGATCTCATTCAAAAGTATATGTCTTTTGGTTTTTCTAAAGCTCGTGCTAACGGAAAATTAACCACCCTTGATGATGATTTAAAGCTGCATAAAACGAAAAAGAATAACCTAGATATCATCATCGATCGTATTGTTGTTAAAGATGGAATTAAGACAAGGCTTACGGACTCTGTTGAACAGGCCTTGAAATTTGGAGAAGGTCATTTGTATGTTCTTGTTGATGATCAAGAAGAATTTTACAGCGAGCATTTGTATTCACCAAGTTCAGGCATATCTTATCCAGCTCTTGAGCCGAGGCTTTTTTCTTTTAATTCTCCTTTAGGAGCTTGTGAGGAATGTAACGGTTTAGGTGAGACTAAAGTTTTTGATCGAGATAAATATGTCTTAGATGAAAATCTCTCATTTGCTGATGGAGCGATATTAGCTCTAGGAAAACACGGTAGTTTTTATTACCAGATGGTTCGCTGTATTTTAGAGGAAGAAGGAGTGGACCTGAGTCGACCTCTTAATAAATGGCCTGCTAAAATCCGCAAAATTATTTTTGAAGGAAGTGATAAAGAGTATACCTATAAATTTGAGTCTGAAAATTCTAGTTATCAATTTACTAAAGCGTTTGCTGGCCTTGATGCTTGGCTTGATAAAAAATACCGCGAAAGTGCCTCGGATAAAGTTCGCTCAGATCTTGAGCAATTTATGAATATTCAAACTTGTCCCAAATGTGAAGGAAAGAGATTAAACCCTTATGCATTAGCGGTAAAAATTGGTGATAAAGGAATTATGGAGATTTGTGAATTCTCCATTGAAGATGCTCATCATTTTTTTCAAGGTTTAAGTTTTGAAGGGCATAAAAAAATCATAGCCGTAAAACTGTTAAAAGAGATTCAAAATAGGCTTAAGTTTTTAGTAGATGTGGGTTTAACATATTTAACCATTAATAGGGCTGCGAACTCTTTATCTGGGGGAGAGTCCCAGCGAATAAGACTAGCTACGCAAATAGGATCGGCTTTATCGGGCGTGCTTTATGTTTTGGATGAGCCTAGCATAGGGCTTCACCAAAGGGACAATGATAAGCTTATTCAGACTTTAATAAATCTGCGCGACCTGGGAAATACTGTCATTGTGGTAGAACACGATGAAGATACTATGCTAGCCAGTGATTATCTTATTGATATTGGACCGGGAGCTGGCATCCACGGTGGAAAAATTGTGGCCAAAGGAACTCCAAAAGAAGTTTTAAAAGCTAAAACAGTAACAGCTGATTTTCTCGCGGGCAGACAAAAGATTGCAATTCCAGAAACAAGAAGACAATTAACAGATGCTTTGAAATTAAAAGGTGTCACAAAAAATAATTTAAAAAACTTAGAAGTAGAAATTCCGATTGGGGGACTGGTGACAATTACTGGTGTTTCAGGGTCCGGAAAATCAACACTTGTTCATAGCGCACTTGTTCCAGCTGTTAAAAACTATCTAGCAAAAAAACATCCAAGTAATACTTGCTATAAAAGTATTACTGGGGTTTCAAAAATAGATCAGGTCATCGAAATTGATCAAAGCCCGATTGGAAAAACTCCAAAGTCTAACCCTGCTACTTACACTAAATTATTTGATCAAATTCGGGCCCTCTACGCCAATACCAATGAAGCCAAGATTCGAGGCTATAAGCAGGGAAGATTCAGTTTTAATGTTAAAGGTGGAAGATGTGAAACCTGCGAAGGAAATGGACAGTTAAAAGTTGAGATGAGTTTTCTTCCCGATGTATATGTGACTTGTACTGATTGTCTAGGTCAGCGCTATAACGAGGAAACTTTAAATATAACCTACAGAGGAAAAAATATCGCTGAGGTTCTCAATATGTCGATTGAAGAGGCGAGGGACTTTTTTAAAAATCATAAAAAAATTCACCGCGCCCTCGATACACTTTTTTCAGTTGGACTTGGGTATATTAAACTTGGTCAAAGTTCAACGACTCTCTCTGGAGGTGAAGCTCAAAGACTTAAGCTTTCAAGAGAGCTTTCTAAAGCAACCAGAGGTCATTGCTTGTATGTCCTGGATGAGCCTACCACTGGACTTCATTTTAAAGATATCAAAGTTCTTCTAGATGCCCTCGATCGTTTAATTGAACAAGGTCATTCCGTTTTAGTTATTGAACATAATATGGATGTCATAAAAGTGAGTGATCATATTATTGACCTGGGGCCTGAAGGTGGAGTCAATGGTGGAGAGATCGTAACTCAGGGGACTCCTGAAGAAGTTGCTAAAGAAAAAAAATCACTAACTGGAAAATATCTTAAAAAGGTTTTGAAATGAAGTTATTAATCAAAAACGCCAAGACTATTAAAGCTCTTTTAGGAGAAGAGACAGAGCAAGAAGTTATTGTAAATCTTGCAATCGATGGAAATAAAATTTTAAAAATTAGTGATACGGAAATCTCAGGTGACTTTGATCGTGTCATTGATGCCAAAGGCTTTTTTCTCTCGCCTGGTCTTGTTGATCCTCAGGTTCATTTCAGAGAACCAGGCATGGAATATAAGGAAGATATTGAATCGGGGAGTCGTGCTGCCATTAAAGGTGGTTTTACTACCGTCATCTCTATGCCAAATACTTCTCCCACTGCTGATAAGGCAGAGGTTGTGGCCAGGATGTGGAAAAGGTCGCAGGAAGTGGGACTTTGTAAAGTCTATCCAACTGGTGCCGTGAGCTTTGGATTAAAAGGAGAGAGTATTACTGACTTCGCTTCTTTGAAAGAAGCAGGTGCAATTGCATTAACGGATGATGGCAAAGGGGTTCAAAACGATGACCTCTTTAGGCAAGCACTGATTGAAGCGAAAAAAGTGGATCTTCCAGTTCTAGATCACTCTGAAGATGAATCTCTTTCTCTTGGAGGAGCTATTCATGCTGGAGAGGTTTCCAAAAAATACGGTATTAAAGGAATTGATTCAAACTCTGAAGCTGTTCATGTGGAGAGAGGTTGTCAAATGAGCGAAGAAACGGGAGGACATTATCATGTACTTCATGTTTCCACCGCTAGATCGATTGAAGCAATAAGACAGGCAAAAGCTAGAGGAGCAAGAGTTACTGTGGAAGTTTCTCCACATCACCTTCTTTTGAGTGATGAAGATATACCAGAAAGAGAAGATGGAAGCCTAAATCCCAATTGGAAAATGAATCCACCATTAAGGTCGAAGGAAGATAGAGAAGCCTGTCAAAAAGCACTTTTAGATGGAACAATAGATGCGATTGCAACCGATCATGCTCCCCATGCTCCTGATGAAAAAGCACAGCCAATTGAAAAAGCTCCTTTTGGAATTATTGGTCTTGAGACTGCTTTTCCTCTGGTTTATACCAATTTTGTTAAAACAGGTAAGCTAAGCCTTCGTAAATGTATAGATCTCATGAGTAAAAATGCTGGTGGTTTGTTTAAATTAGACTGTGGCGTTATAAAAGAGGGCTCTTTAGCGGATCTCGTGTTGTTTGATCTAGAAAATTCCTTTACAGTTAAAGAGAGCTTTTTTGCATCGAAATCCAAAAATTCACCTTTTATTGGGCACGAATTATTTGGAGAAACAAAATTAACTATCATGGAAGGTAAAATTGTCTTTGAAAATTGAAATGAATCCCGTACTTGAAAAAGCCTTTGAAAAAGCAAAATCCGCAAGAGAAAATGCCCAGGCCGAATATTCCAAAGTGAAAGTAGGAGCTGCTATTAAATTAAAGGGTAGCGATGAAATTTACTCCGGTTCGAACGTTGAATATGTGGTCAATGGTATTTCTGTTTGTGCTGAGAGATCGGCAATCAGTCATGCTGTTACCATGCAAGGTAAGCCGGATATAGAATATGTAGTGGTGTGCTCGAATACTGATCCAGTTCTTTACCCATGTGGAGTTTGTATGCAGGCTCTCTCTGAGTTTTGCACCCCTGAGCTTGATATTTATATTGCTAATCCAAATGGGATTCAGGAAAGAGTAAAGTTTAAAGAGATATTTACTCATCAATATGCCACTCTTCCTAAGGTATTAGATTAATTCATGGCCCTTTATTACCAGGTCGCAGTCAATATACCGATAAAAAATAGTGTCTATACTTATAAGTCAGATCAAGAGTTTATGCCTGGAGACTTAGTGGAAATACCGCTAGGAAAGAGAACTTCTCAAGGTGTTATTTTAGGAGTCACTCCTCCTGAAAAGAATGATGAACTTGATGGCGTTAAAATAAAGCTGATTAAAGGAAAAATTGAAAACTCTTTTCGCCTCACTCAGATTGAGCGCGAGATGTATGGGTGGATGAGCCGTTATTATCATTACTCTTATGGCAAGTTGATCTTTGATTGCCTTCCCAAGATTTTAAAACGTCCTAGAAAACCTGAGTTTACCCAAGGCCAAAATAAAGCTCTCGAATTCGAACTAAATACCGAGCAGAAACATATTTTTGATCAGATCTCTACTGCTAAAGAGGAAGGGTTCTCTCAGCATTATATTCATGGAGTTACTGGCTCTGGAAAGTCAGTTGTCTATCTAGAACTTATGAAAGAGGCTATTGCCGCCGGCCAGTCGGTTCAATTTTTATTGCCAGAAATTAACCTTACTCCTCAGTTTACCGAGTTTTTTACTGAGCATTTAGATTGTCCTATTTTCACTTATCACTCAGGGGTAACTCCCTCTGAAAAATATAATATTTGGAAAGAGCTGCACGAAGGTGACAGACCAGTACTTATCATGGGAGTAAGAAGTTCAATTTTTCTTCCGATAAAAAAATTAGGACTGGTGATCGTCGATGAAGAGCATGATCAAAGTTTCAAACAAACAGATCGCTGTCCTTATAACGGA
>CATLVA010000117.1 GCA_950060715.1 uncultured Oligoflexia bacterium
ATTTAAATTTACGCTCTACATAAACTTCCTGGTTACCATTTATTCCAACCCAAGCTCTTGCTTTAAACACACGTGTTGAAAGTGTGAATTTTGCCATACCAATCTCAAGTCTCGGTTGAAAACCAAATTTGATTTTTTCACCGGCCACTTTAACTTCTTTGGATTTCTTTAAAGATTTTTTACCTCTATTACTTTCAGCTTTTATTAAAACTTTTTCATGAAGTTCAACGGCACGAATCTGATCGATCTCATCATCAGAGGTTAATTCTTCTAGCGTTTGTTGCAAGTTTTGATTTGTCGATTTTTCCACATCCTTTGAAAGGAATCGCATGTAACGCTTTTCAAAAAAGCGTTGTTTCTGTTCAGGGGTCGGAAGGAATACCGCCCTATTCTCAAGTCCATAGGCTTCAGCATAGTCTTCTTGTCTAATCCATCTCCTTAAAGTTTTTTTAGCACTTTGAAACTCGTCTTTGTGTCTTTCGTGAAATCTATCATAGAAGTTATTCTCTAATGTCATCGGTACGATAATCATATCGTCATCAGGAACAAAACTCGCAGGGGCCCGTCCACAATCAGAGATGTGCTTAGCCAGGCAGCTATTGGATAGGATGAAGCTGCCTAAAAATCCTACAAAAAGGTAGAAATGTTTAAATAATTTACAATTTTCTCTCATAACTCTCTCTAATCTCTCGTAATCTCAAACACTTAGAAGGCTAAATATTTCCGATTACAATATATAGAGCAAGAGCTATGCCAATTTTTTGGAATTTGATGCGAGAAATTTACTAAGTTCTCCAAGTTTTATAGGTTTGGTTAAAAAATCATCCATTCCTACCTCGTAACAGAGCTTTCGGTCTTGTTCCAAAACATTAGCAGTAAGGGCGACAATCTTAACTTCTGTATCAAATTCTCGAATTTTTTTAGTGGCCTCAATTCCGTCCATCACAGGCATTTGCATATCCATAAAGATAATATCAAATTCTTGTTTACTCGCCTTCTCAACAGCTTCTAAGCCATTTCTGGCATAAACAAAATTGTGGCCTAACTTATCCAGCATTTTTTTAATAACAAAATAGTTCATTTGGTTATCTTCAACCACTAGAACCTTCGCATCTTTAGTTTCAGTCGAAGTCAAAATATTTGATTCACTCTCTATAATCTCTCCTTCATCCAAGAAGACACTAAACCAAAAACACGAACCGACTCCAAGAGAGCTTTCTACATTGATTTCACTGTTCATACATTGAGCAAGCTTAGATGAGATTGCTAATCCAAGACCTGTTCCGCCAAACTTTCTGGTGATAGAAGTATCTGCTTGAGTGAAAGCTCGAAATAGTTTGTCTAAGTTTTCTGACTCAATTCCAATACCAGTATCTTCAACAAGGAAAAGTACTTTATAGCGTTTAAGGTGCGTCGTAATCTCGACTTTAAGTGAGACTTTTCCTTCTTCAGTAAATTTGATTGCGTTTGAACATAGATTAATTAGAATTTGCTTCAACCTAGTGACATCACCAATATAAACTTTAGGTAGATCTTTAAAGTCACATATAACCTGAAATTCGATCCCCTTTTCAACAGCTACACTATGAAACAAGAACTCCAAATTAACGAGGGCTTTTTCCAAATCGAATGGATGACTTTCTAATTCAAATTTACCGGACTCTACCTTACTCAAATCAAGAATATCATTTAAAACAGTTAGGAGCCCATTTCCAGAAATGCTTATCATTTTAAGCATCTCTTTTTGCTCAGACGATAAATCTGTTTCCTGTAAAACTGAAATCATTCCTATTATCCCATTCATTGGAGTCCGTATCTCGTGGCTCATATTAGCGAGAAAATCAGATTTAATTCGATAAGCTTCTTCAGCAACTGAATTCGCTTTTTTAAGGTTTTCATTGAGCATTCTAAATTCGTTAGCAGCTCTTGAGAGTGCACCTATTTCATCTTGACGATCAAGATCAGGAACTTTCTTTGAGAAGTCTCCTTTAAGATAGGAATTAAAAGTTTCAGTAAGAATAACAATTGCGTCTGCAATATTTCTTTTAAAGAAGAGAACTTGAGCGAAAAATAATAGCAAAATCCCAACAAACACGACAATGACAACTTTTAAATTATTTTGGGACTCATGTTCCGCACGTTTTACAAAATTTTTAAAATCTCTAACCTGACTCTGTTTGATTTTTTCGGCCAAAGTAGACAGTTCTAGCGATGCTCCCGCCATAACAACATTAACTAGAGAGAGATAAATTCGATTTGCCTGAACTGCTTTTTCAAATGTCTTTCTGTACTCATTAATCGTTGAGCTAAATTCCTCATGGTAATTGTCTTTGATCAATTTTTGACTAAGTAAAAGATTATTTAGTTTTTGAATTTCAATAATTTGCTTTTGAACCTGTTGTTTAAGAGCAAATCTCCGCTCAATAATAAAAGAGTTGATCGCTAAATAACTTTCAAGCCACAATTGCATCATTTTTTGATAAAGAGCTCTCTCTTTATTAGATTTGGCTGTTTCAACATGGTACTGCAAAAACTGATACCCTAAATCTTTTTGGTGGGGAAGATCTTCTTTAAGGATTTTTTGGCGAATCTCATATCTATTTTTCAAATTCTTAATATTAACACCATAATCAGCAATAACGCTTTTCAAGCTTTCAATCAGCTTCTTTCTCTCTCGTTCCTGCTCCAATACGGAGGTATTTTCATCGAGCCTATTAATTTGCTCTAGAACTTCCTTAAAAATGCTATCCATTCGATTAATAGAAGAAGCTTTCCCCGTCTGACTATATACCAGTGCTTCTCTTTGAATCTCACTAATATTTTTTTCAATCGTAAAAATTGTCGTGGTTAATTCTCGATTCACATCAACTTCTAAATAATCATTTCTTAATCTATCAAGTGAAGAAACAAATATCGCTGACATCACTATAAAAAGAACAAGAATAGAACTAATGCCTATGACAACTTTATTTCCAATTGAAAGTGATTCAAAACGACTGTATTTCATTTAATTAACTTAAAAACTCCGCCCATTTCTCCAGACTATAATCATAATTATTCATAACGGTGTTCCATACCGCCACGTTTGAGAATCTTTTTATATAAGACCCGCCATCTCGCACTTCACCTTTGAGAACCGAGACTTTTCCGTCAGTGCCCTTTAAATCCGTTGCCGCCGGTAAACCTTGATACCAATAATCATATTCAACTTTAGACATTAACTCTCGTGAACGTTCGTAGTTTGAAATATAATAACCTTGCCTAGCGATAAACGCCCCAGCATAACCAGATAACCACCAATTCATATACTCATAGGCAGCATCCTTTGCGTGGCCTTCGGTCTTTGAAGATAAGCACATAACTCCATGCCATGCTCTATAGCCTTCTTTAGGAGAAGCATAGGTTACAGGTGTACCTCGCCCTCTTGCTGCCGACACACCAGGAGAAAACATACTTTGAAGATGAACTCTTTTGTCTACGATAAAGTCTGCAGACTGAGGAACCGAACTCCAAAATCCAGCAAAATGTCCTTCTTCCTTTTTCTTCATTAAAATTTTGAACAACTGGTCTATTTCTTCAGTTGTCATATTCCCCATATCTTTAAACTTCATCAACCCATTGGCTTCAGCAGCTAAAGCCGCATCAAAGATTCCAATTGTTGGTGCATTTACCAGACCAACTTTTCCCTTATGTTCAGGATTTAAAAGCCAACCCCAACTTTCTGTTTCATAAGGTATGCCTTTTTTGATGACATTGGTGTTATATCCAAATGAGTCAACATTATGAACATATGGCATAAAGCTGATCTTCTTTGATGCTTTTGAAGAAAGAGTGCCATCTTCTTACACAAAAAGAATTTTATTAGGATTGTCTCCAGCTCCATATTTAGCATCAGCGGCAACTTTTCCAGTTTTTGCAAGAGAGCCTACTTCATTCCAATATTTCAGTCTTTCTGTTTCAATCGGCTGTATCGCCCCTGCATGCCAAAGTATATTAATACTATCTGACCACTGTTCATACAGATCAAATGCACCTGGTTGTGAAGCTGCTTTTTGCAGAACAGCTGCACTGCCCTTCGGCTCAAAAATTAATTCGATTCCCAAATCCTGCATTGCCTTTTTACGCAGCTCTTCCTGCAAAGTGACGTGGGTTCCAAGAATTCGTAGAGTTGTTTTCTTTTTGGCAATAATATAAGGAGCGTGAATAGCAGTTGCTGCGGCCGCCGCACATTTAACTGAGTCTTTAACAAATTCTCTTCTTGTTTTCTTCATTGATGTTCCATCCTAATACATAATTTTCGGTGATATTAAGACTAGAATAAAGTCTTTCTCGAAATTTCAGACTTAACTTAGACTTTATTTTTTAATGATTAAAAATCTCTTTATGCCTGAAGTACTTTATCAACTTCATTCATAATTCTTACTTGCACATCAATTGTATCATCAAGATCTGAGTGAACTTCGTTCCTCAGCATGTTCTCCACGGATGTCTTAGTATAATCCACGGCTATATTAGGTTCATCATTTAAAAAATGATAAGGACCAGTCGCAAGGTAATTTAGATTCTTTGCCACATTTTGCGGGATACGATCATTATTCATACCAACAGAGTCCAAGGTAATCATAAGATCAATTTTTCTAAAGCCTTTTTCTATGGTATTTAGTTCGTTAGCAATTTCAACAATTGTATCTCCACCAAATGAATGTCCAACTAAAACGATCGGCTGATCAGGCTTTCTCTTCATTATGTCTGAAATTATTTTATCTTTCTCGTCCCACGCATAATGTTTCGCTCCAGGAGTGGCATCAGAAATATCTCTAATTCCATCATAATTACCTTTAATGGATCCAGCCCCAAACCAATCGAAACCACTAACAAAGAAAACACCTGGAGATTCAAGATCACCGAATTTCTTCTGATGAATTTTCTGAGCTTTGGCGACGTTATCGAGCTTTTCTTTCAGTTCTCTGGCTTCTTTTGAGATTTCTACTTTAGGTTTACTAACTGTCTTCTTTTCAGTTGTGACATCTAATTTTTTATCACCGATGACATCGTCTTTCTCTAAAGCTTTCTCACTAGGCTTTTTTGGCTTTAGTGCATCTGGAGAATATAAAAGAGCGGCATTAGCGCTTATTCTAGACATAAATAAATCTTACCGAGGATAGAATCTTTTCTCTAGCGGGCAAAAAAAGGCACAAAAAAGCCTGCATTCGCAGGCTTTTGTAATTCCCCAATTTTCAAAGATTTATTCAGTTAATAAGTCTTGAGTTTCAGACATGATTTTTTTAAGCATGGCCTGTTCTTCTTTGGAAAGGTCCTTTGACTTTTCCTTCATGGCCTTAATAAAAAGAGCTGCAGAGGCATTAGGTGCTTTTTTTGCAGCTGTTTTTCTTTTCGCTTTAACGACTCCACCTTCAGCGGTAATCGCTCTCTTTAGCTGAAGTCTCTTAGTGATTGCTCCACCAATAATACTTCTTTTTAAACTGTCTTTAACTTTTCCGCGCTCCAGAGCACTCCACTCAAGTAATACATACTTTTCTGTGTTGTGAATTTTTGCTGCTTCCTTAAGAGACTTAGGAAGTTTTGCAATTAGAAGACAGCGGTGAACTTCTGATTTTGATATTCCAAGAGCAGCTTGGATTTTTCTCTCACTCGCTCCCGTTAATTTTTTGTATCCAAAGATTGAGTCAGCTTGATCAATATAATGAAGTTGCTCACGAGCTGAGTTTTCTGAGAACTGAATCGCCATTAACTCT
>CATLVA010000118.1 GCA_950060715.1 uncultured Oligoflexia bacterium
GGATGCCAAAGGATTCAGTCGTCCCCATATTCTGGATATGTTGAATGTTAAATATGTCCTCACACGGAAAAAGATCGATAATCCTAATTTTAGTCCTGTGAAAGACGTACCTGGTATTTATAAAAATAAAAATGTTCTTCCAAAAGCATGGATTGTGGGAAATGTGAGATCAGTCGAAACGCAGCGGGAATCATTAATGGAAACACTTTTAAATGGATTTGACCCTACCAATTCTGCAATCGTGGTACAATATAAGGGTGAGCCAATTCCTGAAAATGCCATTGGAACCGTGATTGTGAAATCAAAAACTGAAAATAAAATTGAACTCATTTCAAAATCTGAAACTGGCGGGCTCCTTGTTCTATCCGAGATCTATTACAAACCTGGATGGAAAGCGTTCGTGAATGGAGAAGAAACACCTATTTATCAAACGAATCATATTTTGAGATCAATCAAAATTCCTCCCACCGAAAGTGATATACTATTTAAATATGATGATTCATCGTGGAAACAAACACGGATCCTTTCCAGGGTTTCTTTTTTA
The DNA here is from genome assembly GCA_950060715.1 of uncultured Oligoflexia bacterium. The sequence continues at coordinate 545 of CATLVA010000118.1, forward strand.
GCTATCCTTTTAGGGTTAGGATTTATATTTTGGCGAGAAAAAAAGTAATGAGTGAGTCTCAACTGGTGATTATTATTAAAACCGTTGAAACGGTTTCAAAATTTAACAATGGACGAAACCCATGACTTAAGTCATGAGTTAATAATAACAGAAATAATTGACAACCATTTTAATGGTTTAAATCATGAAATTAAGAAAAGAATTAGAAGGTTGTAAACGATTTGTAGTAAAGGTTGGAAGCAACGTAGTCACCAAAGAAAACGGTAAGTGCGACATTCGGAATATGCGAATCATCGTCGAAGATATTGGTGAGTTGATAGACCATGGCTATGAAGTTGTCTTGGTAAGCTCTGGCGCTGTCAGCGTGGGCAAAGCCTTCTTAAAAGAAATGCTACCCAAAGCTGGCCGAGTTGATCTCCAACAGTCAGCCAGTGCAATTGGTCAGCCTAAATTGATCAATCAATATTCACAACTCTTTGAAGAACACGAACATGTCTGCTCTCAAATTCTTCTCACCCATGACGATTTTAGGAATAGAACACGCTTTTTGAATGCGAAACAAACGGTAGATGTTTTATTACGAAATAAGATCATCCCTATTTTAAATGAGAATGACTCTATTTCTTATACTGAAATTACAGTTGGTGATAATGATCACTTAGCTGCTTCTGCAGCACAGATGATAAACGCGGATGCACTTATCATTATCACCAGTGCACAGGGACTCTTTGATAAAGACCCCAGTAAAAAAGATGCTAAGCTTATTAAAGAAGTAAAGTATGGTCAAACACTAGAGCACGTGGAGATGCATACCAAAACAGGTAACGGACGCGGCGGGATGCAATCCAAGATTGAGGCCGTGAATAAAGTTATTCCTCTAGGGATTAAAGCAATTATTAGTTCAAAAGATAATTTCCGCATTGTCATGGATGCTTTAACTAAAGAGACTGGCACGTACTTCGGACCTGAGTCTAATTTCGACCCTGAGTTAAAAAAAGCATGGCTTATTTCTACTAAAAAATTGAACTGTAAAATTGAAGTTGATGAAGGGGCCTACAAAGCAATTAAAGCAGGTCACTCTCTTCTACCTAAAGGAATACTAGACTGTGAGGGTGATTTTTATCAGGGCGACTGCATCGATATTTCTTTTGATGGGAAGGTCTTTGCATTGGGTGTTACTGAATATGATAAGAAAGATGTTCTAAAAATCAGAAAGCTTCATAGCAATGAAATTGAAAAAACATTGGGCTATAAAATGTCTAGTGTCGTCATACATACAGACAATTTAATTACAACTGAAGAATAAAAAACTTACATAAAGGATAGGTATGCTAGAACTTGCAAAACTCTCAAAAAAAGCTTCAAAAAAGCTGCGTTCATTAAATCATGAAAATAGAAAAGCAATCTTAAATAATCTAGCTGACCAACTTGAAAAAAGAGTTGAAGAAATCACCACTGAAAATAATAAAGACATGAGTGAAGCCGAGAAATCTGGGCTCAACTCAGCGCTCAAAGACCGACTCCTATTAACGGCAGACAGAGTGAAAGCAATGGCACAAGGAGTGAGGGAAATTTCAGCCCAACCTGAAGTTGTTGGTTCAACCTATCAAGAGTTTACGGATGATAAAGGATTAACAATTAAACGCCAAAGAGTTCCTCTCGGAGTCATTCTTATGATTTTCGAATCTCGCCCTAATGTCGTTATTGATTGTGCCGCTTTAGCTATCAAATCATCCAACGCCATTATTCTCAAAGGTGGTAAAGAAGCAAAGCACTCAAACGAAATATTAGGACGAATCGTACAAGAAACAATCGCAGAGTTCATTCCTAAAGAATGTGTACAAGTGCTTGCATCCGATAGTCGAGATGAAGTTAATTCTCTTTTGTCGCTAGATCAATATATAGATGTGGTAATCCCAAGAGGAGGAGAGAGACTTATTGAGCATGTTTATAAGAATGCTAAAATGCCTGTCATCGCGCATTTTAGAGGTTTATGTCATATGTATATCGATAAAGACGCAGATATAAATAAGGCCATCGATTTAGTCCTAAATGCTAAGACTCAGAGAACTGGAGTTTGTAATGCCATTGAAACATTACTTGTTCACGAAGATGTAATTGCAAAAATCGCACCAGAGCTTACTAGAAAATTAAAAGAAAAAGAAACCGAACTAAGAGTTGATGAAGCCTTCAAAGCAGCTTCAGGGGAAAATTTAAACCTTGCCACAGAAGAGGATTGGGATACTGAGTATCTAGAAAATATTCTTTCAATAAAAACGGTGCCAACTATTGAAGCGGCCATCGAACATATTGATCAATTTGGGAGCTATCATACTGAATGTATAGTATCTGAAAACAAAAGCGCTCAGGATCTATTCATGTCCTCAGTTGACGCGAGTTGCATTACAATCAATGCATCAACAAGATTCAATGATGGAGGTCAATTAGGTCTAGGAGCCGAATTAGGTATTTCCACTACAAAGTTTCATGCCTATGGCCCTATGGGGGCTGAACAGATGACTACTTCACGCTATATCGTAGTCGGTGCAGGGCACACTAGAAAATAATAGTTCAATTCGAATTTTGAGTATAAGATAGCACCATGAGAATATTCTTATGGTGTTTGCTTGTTTTTCTTAGTATGAGTTCATCTTTTGCTTTTGAACTGAACTCCCCTGTATCCTCAAGAATTCTCATTAGCCCCTATCTCCAAATCTCGCAGTCCCCCAATAAAACAGAATCTCCATTTAATTTAGACTTTAAAGAAAACAATTTCGAAAGCATAAATCTTGGCTATACTAACGATTATATTTGGATAAAAGCAAAGCTAGTTAATTCTACTTCAGAAGCCCAAAGATTAATTTTTTATCTAGATACTTCACTTGCGGGCAGGGTCGAATTATTTGAAAAAGTTTCAGATGACTTAGTTAGCCTAGGAGTATCTGGAAGTACTATCGCTTATAACGATCGGTCAGTGCCTGCAACTGTTGCTGCATTTTCGATTGAGCTCTCCCCTAATACAACCCACGAGTTTTACTTAAAAAGAAAAGGCAGACATCGTCTCGATGGAAGAGCATTTATAGTAGATCCTGATTCTTTCCAAAAGCTTGAAATGGATAAAAAGCTGATCCTTGTTTTTTACACAGGAGCTTTCCTGGCGATGCTACTTTATAATCTTTTTGTCGCTTTTTTCACAAAGAGTAAATCTTATTATATCTATGCTGGTTTTATATTCTTTATGGGTGGTGTCGTTCATATTATATCAGGAGGCTTAGACTTTTATTTTTCTAACTTAGCTTCTCCGTCCAATTATCTACTCATTTTTTCCTCTGGCTCGATAGTTTTTGGGATTGCATTTACGAGAAGATATCTATCCACAGATAAATATTTTCCCAAATTCATCCCTTTTCAAAATGGATTGATGATAATTGGTGCCGCTCATTTTTTCATCTACCCATTTCTAGGACCAGAAAGTGCTGCCAACTTAGGACACTCTATCGATTTGACCATCCTGGTGGGAGTTATCTTTATGTTTGGACAAGGTATCGTCTCATTGAGAAAAAATGTTCTCTTTGCAAAATTCTATGTCTTGAGCTGGGGAATATTACTCACTAGCGCGTTATGCTGGTTTGCCATGACCTATAAAGTTCTCCCACAACATTATTTTACCAAATACGCCCTTCTCTGGGGAAACCTCTTAGAGATGCTAATCCTTTCACTTGGGCTTGCCTTTAGAATTGTTGTGTTGGACCAACAGAAAAAAGATGCACTGGCACAAGCAAGAGAAAAAGAAAAATTTCACATGCTACTAAGAGTTGTTATGCATGATATTGCCAATCCTCTTACTATAATAAGTGGATATGCCTCACGACTTTTTAAGAAATTGGCCAAAGACCCAAAATCCGATATCAAATTAAAAGTTCACGCTGAAAAAATTGTTTTTGCCGCCGAAATGATTGAAAACATCATCCACTCTATAAGACAGCAGGAAGTAAAAGATGATAAAGAATTGGCAAAGCAATGGAATTCAGTTTCTCTCAGAAAGATTATATTAAAAAGCACTGCCATACTTGAAACCAAACTAGATGAAAAAGAGTTAACTTTGGATGTTTTCTCCGATGATTTTAAAGTCATGGCGGACGAAACTCTCCTGTTAAATAATGTCATCACTAATATCTTAACTAATGCTATTAAATTTTCTCATCGAAAAGGTAAAATTGAAATCAGTGCATTTAATGAAGGAGATTGGGTAAAACTGGAAATTAGAGATTTTGGAGTAGGTATCTCTCAAGACAAGATCAACGAATTTCAAATGCTGGGCTCTATTCACTCCAGTCCAGGAACAGAGGGTGAAGCAGGTACTGGCAATGGAATTATTCTCGTAAAAAACTATATCGAACTATTTGGCGGGCGAATGCTAATCGAAAACTTTGGTGGCGGCACTCTTGTCAGTCTTTATCTGAAGAATGCCGATTAAAATAGCCTAGTTTCTTGTACGAATCGATTCCAGCTGACGGTGTAATCTATGTTTGGAATTTTTGCTAGTAAGTACTTAGTCTTTTGACTTAACTCTAGGTCTTGCATAAGTGCCCTTGTACTAGCGATCTGCATTTGCAATGCTTCAAATTTTTCACCACTTAATTTTGGAGTGGCAATCATCCTCTTATTTAATGGATTCATCCAACGTCCGCTGGGCTTTCTAAAGCCAAAATGTAGGTGTGGCCCTGTCACTCGTCCTGTCTTTCCGACCGTACCAATGACTTGGTATGAACGAACCCAGTCACCTCTTTTCACACTTCTTCTATTAAGGTGCATATAATAAGAAGTTGAACCATCCCTATGCCTAATAGCAATTTTATTACCGGCAAATTGATTATAAGAAGATTCTACCACTTTACCAGCTGCTACGGCGTGCACAGGCTTTCCAATACGACCTCTAAGATCTACTCCTCTATGCATCGCACGTCTGCCAGTCACTGGATGTCTTCTATATCCATAACCAGAACGTATGTGCAAGTGTGATAATGGATAGCGAAGACCAGAGCGGATTAACGCTTGTCCATCAGCGGTATAGTGCGCATTATAAGTGGATGCTTTCTCAGAGTCTTCATATAAAAAAGTCTCATGCTTACCGGCCCTAACTCCGGAGTAAGCAGTATAAAGAACCTTGGTTTCAATAATTTCGTCTCCGTATT
>CATLVA010000119.1 GCA_950060715.1 uncultured Oligoflexia bacterium
GAACTCAGCGTTCTTTGGGTAAAACCCAGTGCAAATAGTCCAAAAATAAAACTAACTAAGGCACTAATTATGAGAGCTAATTTAAACTCTAAAAATATGGCCAAAATACTTACAGAAAGTATTCCTGCAATTAATGCCGCCAATAGAAAATATGATAGCAATCGAAACATAATTGATAGTGTACACGAATTCGGCTTTCAAGACTCGCCTAATTCCGATTATTTTAGTAGATTGTGCAAAATTTTTTTAAAAAGGTAATCATTATGAAAGATGTAGTAGCACCAGCTTTTTTTAACGATGCAAGAATTGAACAAGCGAAAAAGCTTATTTCTGAAGCATTGCAGGAACATTCAAGCAAGATCACGGAAGTAAAACCAGGACCTGCTGCCAATAAAGAAGAGTATGAAAAACTTTTAAACGACTTCTCAAGTCTTAGAGGTGGGAAACTTTTTTATGACTACTTAGGATCTGGAATTGGAAATGGAGCTCTGGTCGAGCTTGCAGACGGTTCTGTTAAATATGATTTTATCACCGGTATTGGAGTTCATTACTTTGGACACTCACATCCGGGTGTTGTGGCAGCTCAAATTGATGGCGCAATTACAAATACGACAATGAGCGGAAATCTCCAGCAAAACATTGATTCACCAAAACTTTTTGAACTTATTCTAAACCAAGCAAACAAATACAGTGCAGGTTTTGATTCAATGTTTATGACTTCATCTGGAGTTATGGCGGCTGAGAATGCTTTAAAAATGGTTTTCCAAAAGCGCTTCCCTGCTCACAGAGTTGTGGCATTTGAAAAATGTTTCATGGGAAGAACATTATCTGTTTCTCAGATTACTGATAAAGCAGCCTACAGAAAAGGACTACCTAAGTCTCTAAGTGTAGACTATATCCCATTCTACGATGCCAATAATCACGAGCGTTCAATTCAAATGGCGACTAAGCATCTTGAGTGGTATTTTAACCGCTATCCTGGTGAATACGCAGCAATGTGTATGGAGCTTGTTCAAGGTGAAGGTGGATATTGGGTAGGACACGAAGATTTTTTCAAAGCAATTTGTGATGTTTGTAAAAAGCATAATGTTTCAGTTATCGTTGATGAAGTTCAAACATTCATGAGAACGGAAGAGCTATTTGCGTTTCAATACTTCAAACTAGACAAACACGCAGATATGATTTTGATTGGGAAAAATTCTCAGATTTGTGCCACTCTATATAGAGACGATCATAAGCCACAACCAGGTTTAATTTCTCAAACCTTTACCAGCTCTGGTTCGGCGATCAATGCTGCTTATTATATTATTAATGAAATCGCCAATGGTGGATACCTTGGAAAAGATGGTAAAATTAATAAGCTTCATGAGCGTTTTGCTAATAATCTTTCTGAATTAAATAAAAAATATCCAGATAAGATTGAAGGACCTTGGGGAATCGGTGCCATGATTGGTATGACTGTTTTTGGTGGTGACACGCAAAAGTCAAAAGATTTTACTTTTAAACTATTTGAAAACGGCGTTCTTTCATTTATCGCAGGAGCAGCTCCTACTCGAGTAAGATTCTTAATACCAGCTGGTGCAGTGACTGAGTCTGATATAGATAGGGCATGTGCCATAATTGAAAAAACTCTTTGTGAGATGTAAATGCTAATTTTTAGACCTATTAAATCGACTGACCTTGACGGTCTCATGAATCTTTTAAAGAACTCTGGGCACGGACTCACTTCTCTTCCTAAGGATGAGAAAATCCTCGCTCAGAAAATACTTCACTCGACAACGAGTTTTGAGTCTTCAGAGCTGAGAGAAAAGCCTGCTGGTGAATCCTATCTCTTTGTCGTTGAGGATCTCTTTGATGGAAAATTAGTTGGAGTCAGCGGGATTATTTCAAAGATAGGTGGTTTTGATGCCTATTATTTCTACCGCCTTAAAACGCGAGTCATGAAGTCTCGCATGCTTAAAGTTGAAAAAGAGGTTCGCACTCTTCATATGGAAAAGACACATGCGGGTCCAGCTGAAATTTGTTCCCTCTTTTTAGACCCTGAGTTCAGAAGTTCTCAAAACGGAAGGTTCTTATCTCTTTCACGTTTTCTCTATATGGCCGAGAATCAAAAAGACTTTGAGTCAGAAGTTATTGCAGAGATGCGCGGGCAAGTTGATGATTCTGGACACTCACCTTTTTGGGAAGCCGTAGGCCATAAATTTATGGATATTGATTTTGTTCAAGCTGACTATCTAAGCTTGAAATCAAAAACATTTATTGAAGAACTACTTCCTGATGTCCCTATTTTAGTAGACCTACTACCAAAAGAAGCGCAAGACGTAGTCGCAGAAGTGCATCCAAACACTAAGCCAGCGAGGCATATTCTTGAACAAGAAGGGTTTCTCTTTAACGGTTTAGTGGGTATCTTTGAGCCAGGTCCGGTTCTAGAAGCAAAACTCAAAGACGTAAGGGCATTCAAAGAAAGCCGAGTGATTACCGTTAAAGAAATAGATGAAAACCCAATTGATTCGGAAACATTTATCATCTCAACTTCGGAGAAGCCAAAGTTTCGCTCATGTTTAGGTAAAATTGAATTTGTCACAGAAGATGAAGCTAGAATTAGTGCCGTTACTGCAACTGCTCTTAAGCTTCGTCGTGGCGACAAACTTCGCTACGTAACTTTTAAACCTTAATCTTCTTCCTCTTCTTGAAGAGACTTATAAATAAGCCGGCGTATGTCGGCTTTTTCTTTTTCTCCCGCAAAATTAATTAAGGCTCGGTAAACATTATTCTCTTTAGAGAACTGTCCCTCTTTTCTATGAGGAACGACCGTAATTAAAAACTCTAGAGGCGATTTAACTTTAAATACGGTCCAGACCGGTATTTTTATTGGAGATTCAAAATACATAACAGACTCACTCATAGAGCGAACCTTTAAATGTCTTTGAATATAAATTTTCGAAAACTTATCTTTGGCCCTCACAAAAACTTTTTTATTACCCTCGGAAATATGAAGCTTCTCATCAAGCTTTTTGGCCATGGTCAAAAGTAACTCAGGGTTAATACTATCAGGATAAGTCACAACATTTTTGTAATTTTTCGATTTGAGCACTCGCGCTTTTTCACTATCAATTCCGAAAGCGAGAACATAGGGATCATAATCCTTAACTTCTTTTATTTGATTCATCATCCGTTCAAAGTCTGGAAGCTGGTTACGTTTATCTCCAAAATCAAATGCAATTAAATGAGGCGTATAACGTGAGATAACCTTAGAGTGCTCCGCGAGATAGGTTTGAAAGTTAATAGAATGAGTGAACTGTTCTACTGTTTTATCTATTTGTGAAAATAAATCGAGAGACTCATCCACGACAAGAATCTTTAATTTTTTGGGATCTCTAGTATGAACATGATGTTTAATCCAGTCATCAATTTTGGCCTTGATAGGTCCAAAGAGCTTTTTTCTAGTCTCCATGTCATCGATGATTTCCTGCTTTTCCACATCGTTCATAGTGTCCAGGAGTTTTGGATCATGTTTTAACTTTTTATAAAGCTTCCACCTCTCATTTGTACTAACAAAAAAATCGTCGTCTTTATAAATAAATTCTAATTCATAAGCAAAGCGCTTATTAAAATAGAGATTATGTTCATAAAATTTCTGAACAAAAACGAGCTTAGAAGTCATGATACTTTCCAGTGGGTGATGATCTACTTTTAAGATCTCTCCTACCGGTAAAAATGAATTCGTTTCCACATGAAAATGATTATCACCGATAAAGCCCACGCGCAGTGGTTGGTAGAACTCGAATTTCCCCATCTCAGCACTTCGAATAAGTTCACTGGTATCGGTCAGTTCTACATCCAAAAGTGAAATCGGATCGAAAATAACATCTTCAATTTCTAGGCATTTAATATGATTTAACCGAACTGAGGCATTGATTGACCTGTCTATTAATTCTTTAGACTCATAATCAAATAGACCAACGACTGAAACCAACCGCATTTCTTCGTTGCGGGTCAGAAGCTTTGCCAGGCCAATTCCTTGATCTGGGTCTGAACTATAATCGATATAAATGATTTGAGGTCGCTCCTCATAGAGTTTGATAAAAAGTGATTGGAAATTTGGAAAATCGTCATGATGCATACTCTGGAAGCTAAACTCCCAGTCTTTGTATGACTTTTGGAAAAGATCCTTCAATCTTTTCCAGTACTTATCGTCTTTTCCGATGTAAACAATATTTAGTTTCATTTCAATTCAATTATTAATGATATTATACTATAAGTTAAGTAGTTATAGTATTGTACAACAAACCTGAGATGAATCATGTTTTATATCCAAATCCTGAAATATAGTAGAATTAGCTGATATAAGTAGGAGTAAAACATGAGCAAAGCCTCTAACAAGCTAGAATGTGAAAACTGTCCTTCCAAAGGACAAGGGATTTTTTGTCAATTAGAAGGCATGGCCTTACATGATGTTAGTGATCATAAGGTAGTAAATTCCTACAAAAAAGGTCAAACACTTTTCGTTCAGGGTAACCCTCCTTACGGGATGTACTGCGTGAGTACGGGAAATATCAAAGTTACTCAAGTCGGCGAAGATGGCAAAGAATCGATTGTGAGAATCGCAAGTGCCGGTGATGTACTTGGGCATAGAAGTATTTTTACTGACCAATTTTATAATGCTACCGCTACTGCCGTTGAAGACTGTACCGTGTGTTTTTTAGATAAAAAATACATCTTAAAATTAGTTGAGCAGTCCCCTTCTGTGGCCTGCAATTTGATTGCGAAATTAGGCAGAGATTTAGGTGCGGCAGAAAAAAGAATTTCATCTTTTTATCAAAAAAATGTACGCGAAAGATTAGCGGAACTTCTTCTTCTTTTAAAAGAGAGCCACGGTGTTGAAGAAGACGGTAAGATTCGCCTAAATATCAAATTGACCAGAGAAGAAATGGCATCAATCATTGGAACAGCGTCTAAAACGCTCATTAGGTTTATGTCAGAGCTTAAACAAGAAGGCTTTATCGAGCAAAAAGGTAAAGTGATCTATATTCTTGATGAGCCGGGCCTTCTAGATTTTGCTAATATCACTTACTAATTTTTGGTAATTTCCTGATTTAGCTTAGATTAAAGTTATTTAATTTCATTTAGTATTTATTTATGAGTAAGACTTTAGATATTGAGACGATTCAACCAGAGCAATTGAAAAAACTTGAGGTATACCTATGCCCCAAGCTTTATCAAAGCCAGCAAGACCTTATATATGAAGGTCAAATCCCTCATGTGGGTTTTTTACTCATCGAAGGTGAAATTATATTTACCAAAAGAAAGAAAATTCACCACAAACTAAAGCCAGGCCAGACCTTTGGAGTCAATGAGCTGTTAAGAAACTATCCTTTAAAATACACCGCCACGATAACTGCTGGCTCTAAGGTCTATATATTAGATAAAAGTACGATTTTAGAGCTAAAAGAAGAAGAACGTGACCTATTAGATTCAATCCGTATCGCGCTTTAAAGTAAATCTATAAAATCTGTCGAATCTTTTTACACCCTATAAAAGACTTACAACCTCCCCCCTATACTGGCAGCTAGTGTTTTAAAATAATCTCTATACATATTTGGAGATTTAACAATGAAACGACTTGCCGTATTTTCAAGCGCTTTTATGCTAACCCTTATCCAGGCCGAAGCCAGCTCTATCACCATTAATGCCTCTGGCTCAAATGGAAGGGACGGTAATGATGGTCAATCTTATAG
>CATLVA010000120.1 GCA_950060715.1 uncultured Oligoflexia bacterium
AAATTTTAAAGGTTTGAATATCATCTGTATTTATATATTCGAAGCCTGCAGTGTGCTGATCGAGCATCCCTTTTGAAAACTTATAGTTCATATTAATGAAATAATTATAACTACTCTCAATATCTCCCACAAACCTCTCATCAAAAGTGTAATAGGAGTAATTCAGATTGAGCCCCGACTTAAATAGATTTTTAAACCCTAGATAAAACATATTCGCCGTAGCGGCTGAATACTCAACCCTATAAGTATCATCATCCTGAAAGCCTTCTTCGTAAAAGTGCTCGTAATTCCAAATCATATGATAGAGCTGAATACTGTCTGCGAAGCTAAGTTTTTTTAATTCATACTCAGACAATAAAGCTGTTTGAGGCTGAAGGCTTTCAATTTTTCTATCATTTCCATCAGTAACTTGCTCATCGCGATTATTTTTATCCACATAAACGAATGGAGTGTAGAAAATTCTAAACTTCAAACTTTGCTTGTCATTAGCAATAGGCTTATAAGTAAAAGCGATACCGTCAAAAATTGAATTGTAAGCAAAACGTGGATAAGTTCCTGAACGCTCCAAACCATCTAACTGCTCAATTGGTGGTCCATTATTAGTCGTCATTCTTCCCAAAGATATCTTCCACTTTTCTGATAACTTGTATTGAATATAAGCTGTATCAAAATAAGCGTCAGAACTGGTCAGCCCATATCCACCTTTCATTGAACGGTACTGAGGCCCATCCCCCACTTCATCCGGATCCCTTTCAGATTGATTCCAAAATTTAGACATTCCAATAGTAGAGAAAAAACTCATATTGTCGTTTATATTGACATCGAAATTTATGGCGACTCTCATAAGAAAAGGATTTAAGGTTGTCGTATTCGAATTACTAGCATCGTCAGTATCTTCATTATTAGCTTGATAAGCTTCAAAATGATTCATGAAATTTCCTGAAAGAATGAACTTTGATAAAAGTCTTTCATATTCCAAATTACTTAATCTTTCATCGATTTCGTCAATTCGACTATTAACAGAATCCTGTGCTAAAGCACCAAAACAAACACTCATTATTAAAGATATAAAAACTATTTTCATTTTAATCACCTACTACCGCTCCACTTCTTGTCTGCTCAACCGCACGTAATACAGCATTGACCTCAGAACATTCCATCTGACAACTTGCCATCAATTTTTTAGTTAACGCCCCTTTACAGGAGGATTTAGTAATCATCTCCAGCATGACTTTTTTAGACATTAGGGATGACACTTCTTCACCTTGGCATTTCTCATTGAGCTGTTCTCGAAACTTCTGCATTTTAGAAACGACGGCACTGGCATCAAAAACCGGTAAAACCAATAAAATTATCAATAATTTATACATGCCAAAAGTGTAAGAACCCAAACCACCTTCGTCAAAGCTGATGACTAAAAATAAGACAGTGTTAAGAATTTAATCATGTCCCCAACGCCAACATGCTGAAATTACGTAATCTTTTTTGGCATCGGGCTTGAACCTATAAAGGCACAAACCTTTATGGGGGAGAGAGAAATGAGAGCAAAAATTTTAACGACATTAACAACATTATTATTAAGCGTATGCGGTTATGGTGCTGTGAAACCTATGAGCTGCGAAACAAATTTTGGTGAAAAGACTTTTACAATCGAAGGTTCGAGTGTGGCATTCCACCAAGATCAAGCCGGAAGAGGTATCTCTTCAGTGCTTCCAAGTAAAACAAAAGTATCGGTTTCTGGGTTCAGTAAAACCGTTTACAGAGATGGATATAAGCATTTAATCCATATCGAAGATATGAAAAATTTAAATTCAGAAAATGACTTTTTGGCGATTACATCACCAAAAGGACATAAGATGACTTTTCCAATTCATTGTAGCCTGTTGGATTAGTTATCGCACTTTCCCCTATTGTAAAGAGACCGGTACCCCCTATACCGGTCTTTTTTTTGCATCCCATTAATATTCACATACCCCAGTAAATTCGGTATTCTGCGTTTCTAGTCAAAAAAAGGGATCTAAAATGGAATACAACTTCAATTCAATTGAAAAAAAATGGCAGAATTTTTGGGATGATAAGGAAACTTTCAAAACAACCACCGACTCCAATAAACCAAAATACTATGTGCTAGATATGTTCCCATACCCTTCCGGAGCTGGACTTCATGTTGGTCACCCTGAAGGATATACAGCGACAGACATCATGGCCCGTTTCAAAAGAATGAAAGGATATAATGTCCTTCACCCTATGGGCTGGGATAGCTTCGGTCTTCCGGCAGAGAACTATGCCATTAAAACAGGAACTCACCCACAAACAACTACTGAAAAAAATATTGAAACCTTTAAACGCCAATTAAAAATGCTTGGCTTTTCCTACGATTGGTCTAGAGAAGTGGCCACGAGTAGTGTTGACTACTACAAATGGACTCAGTGGATTTTCGTTCAACTCTATAATAAGGGGCTAGCTTATGAAGATGAGATGAACGTTAACTGGTGTCCTGAGCTTAAAACTGTTTTAGCTAACGAAGAAGTTGTCGATGGTAAATCTGAAGTGGGAGGACATCCGGTAATCAGAAAACCAATGAAGCAGTGGATGCTTAAAATCACCGAATATGCTGATAGACTTTTAGAAGACCTTGAAGATCTTGATTGGCCTGAATCAGTTAAAGAGATGCAAAGAAACTGGATCGGCAGAAGTGAAGGTGCCGAGGTTGATTTCAAAACAGAATCCGGTGAAACAGTAAGAGTTTTTACCACCAGACCTGATACATTATTTGGAGCTACATATATGGTACTTGCTCCAGAACATGACCTAGTTCAAAAACTTGTAAGTGCAGATAAAAAAGCTGAAGTTGAAGCTTATATTGAAACTGCTGCTAGAAAATCAGACCTAGAAAGAACTGAACTAAATAAAGATAAGTCTGGTGTATTCATTGGAGCATACGCGATCAACCCAGTTAATCAAAAGAAAATCCCTATTTGGATTTCAGACTATGTACTTGCGACTTATGGCACGGGTGCGATCATGGCGGTACCTGCTCACGATGAAAGAGACTGGGAGTTTGCCAAAAAATTTGATCTTGATATCGTAGCGGTAAGAGCTGGTGGAAATATCGATGAAGCTGCCTATACAGGAGATGGCGAGCAGATCAACTCTGACTTCTTAAACGGTCTAGATAAAGAAAGCGCAATCACGAAAATGATTGCTCACCTAGAAAAAGAAAACCTAGGTGAAAAGAAAATTAACTACAAACTTCGCGACTGGTTGTTTTCTCGTCAGCGCTACTGGGGTGAACCATTCCCACTTTTAAAAGACGCTGAAACAGGAAAAGTTCTAAGATGTCTAGACCCAGAAGAGCTTCCAGTGACTCTTCCGGATGTAGAAAAGTATGAGCCAAGTGGAACAGGTGAATCACCTCTAGCAACCATTGATGAGTGGCTATACTTCACAGACGAAAAGACAGGTAAAAAAGTAAGAAGAGAAACAAACACTATGCCTCAATGGGCAGGTTCTTGTTGGTATTACCTTCGCTATATTGATCCAAAAAATACTGAAAAACCATGGGACGAAGAACTAGAAAAATTCTGGATGCCAGTTGATTTATATGTCGGAGGAATGGAGCATGCGGTAATGCACCTTCTCTATGCAAGGTTTTGGCATAAAGTTCTTTTTGACCTTGGACTTGTTTCTACAAAAGAGCCTTTTAAAAGGCTTGTTAATCAAGGGATGATCCTAGGTACTGATGGCGAGAAAATGAGTAAGTCTCGCGGAAATGTTATCAATCCAGATGATATTGTTAACGACTATGGCGCAGATACTCTAAGAACTTATGAAATGTTCATGGGGCCATTAGAAAAAACTAAACCTTGGTCAATGAATGGAGTTAAAGGTGTATTTAACTTCTTAGCGAAGGCTTATAAAACTTTTGCTAACACTGAACTTTACACCGAAGACTCTAATGAGACTTTAAAGCTTCTACATAAAACGATTAAAAAAGTAACTTCTGATATTGAAGAGATGAAGTTTAACACGGCTGTTTCAGCACTTATGATTTTCACTAATCATTGTGCTAAAGAGAAAAAATTCTCAAAAGAAACTGCTAGTATTTTTGCTCTTCTAGTTTCACCTCTAGCTCCACACGCAGGAGAGGAGCTTTGGGAAATCACTGGACATACTTCAAGCTTAGCTTATGAAGCATGGCCTACGTTTAATGAAGAGCTTGCAAAAGATGATCTAATTACAATGGCAGTTCAAGTAATGGGTAAAACCAGAGCAACTTTAGATGTTCCAGCTGATATTGCGAAGGATGACTTTCTTAAGTTGGCTAAAGGAGATGAACGAGTTTCTAAGTACCTAGAGGGTAAAACTATAGTTAAAGAAATCTTTGTTCCTGGAAAAATCTGTAATTTCGTAGCAAAATAGTTCGCTTTTCTGTGAATGAAACCCTAGAATTTTAGGGTTTCAACACAGGAGAGATTTATGAAAAAGCTAATCGTATTAGTTGTTCTTGCCACTATCAGTAGCGCTCAAGCAGCAACAAACACTTCAAAATTTGATGTAAGAGTTCCAGTTAAAAATTGGATCAAAAAAATGAATGACGGTTTTCGCGTTGGTATCGCGCAAGGTAGTCTAACCAGCAATACTCGCCTTAGAGGTGGAGCGAACTCAGCTCAAGCAGGTCAAGAAACGAGTGAGAATGAGAATACTCGTACCAAAATTCAACTTGAGGCTGGATACGAAAAAGTAAAAATTAAAGAACTTGGTTATTCAGTTTTTGGTATTTACCAAGATATTGCTATGGATGATGAAGACGTAAGAAATATGAGGCTTTCAGCTAACGCTACTTACGGTATTGATCCACAAGTATACCTATACGGTGGTTTAAACTGGGGTAAATATTTTGGTTCAGAGCAAATTGAAACAAGTATAGACTCAGGCATTGGGATGCAAGCAGGTGCTGGATTTAAAATTATTAAGCAAGCACAAATTGAGCTTGAATACCTTTACCTTCAAAATGAAGGAAGAAGACGTGATCTAAACATCGATATCGAAACAAAAGGTATCATGTTAAAAGTAAAAACACCTTTTACATTCGACATATAAAAAAATGGGGAGCAATCGCTCCCCTAATTTAAAATCAAATCTTTATCTAATTGATCTATCATAATTTCTGGCATAAATTCTGGCTCATCCAGTTCGTCATTATCTTGATAATAATCAAATGTTCCAAAATAATCTGAAAGTGAATTTAAATAATCGGTAATCGCCATAAATTTAAAATCTAAGTTTTCCATGACTCTCTCCTGTTGAGTTAATTAAAGCCTAACAGAAGATCTCAAGGGTGATGTTAAGAAAATATGTGTTAATTATTAAGATTTTAGTTACAAAAGCTTATAGCATTTCCTAAAATTTAACCTCAAATAACTGGAGGTTATATGCAATACAGAATTGAATCCAAAGACCAGTACCAAAGTTTTTACGCGGAAAGTCTTAATAAGCTAGATAAATATTGGAGCGATCGCGCTGAGACTTTTGAATGGTATAAAAAATGGGATTCAGTATTAACTGGAGATTTTCATAATTTAGATGTGAAATGGTTTGATGGTGGAAAAACAAATATCACTATCAATGCTCTTGATAGGCATGCAAAAAATCAACCTGATAAAGTTGCTATACATTGGGAACCAAATGATCCTAATTCTCCTAATAAATCATTTA
>CATLVA010000121.1 GCA_950060715.1 uncultured Oligoflexia bacterium
TCTTTTTCCCGTCGCTTGCGCCGTCTACTCATCTGTACCCAATCAATCTCCACACGTGGGAAGTAAGCCCAAAAGCTCCGACGGATTGACGCGCGTCAAGACGCTCATGTACTCTTTGCCAGGGCTGCTCGACGCGGTCCCTTGTGAGTCCTACCGGGAGTCTAAACGATGCTCGTCGTAAAGAACACAGAGCGGGGACGCACCCCTAGGGTTGCGTTTCTCGCCTTGGCGATCGGAGCCCTAGCGGTCCCGGCGGTTTTGGTCGCGCAAGAGTCCAACGGTCCGCATGAGACCACCTTTACCAGGGACATAAATGATAATATTTCCGGCTGCATCGACTTGGTGTTTTAGATTATGATCACCAGCAAGCTTAATTAGGTACTCACTTATTTTTTCTTCAGCACGACTAGGTCTTGGAGTTTGAGTAAAATCAAAAAATACATTCCATAAAGCTTCAGGATTTTGAGGATAATTTGTAGGTTTCATAGGACTCTCCTTTTGTCCCTCTTCTATAACGATTTCAGCTATTTGTCACATTTAAACCTCTTTTAAAGTGGGAACGCTTAAGCTAAGATATTGTTTATGCTTAAATACATATCACTTGTCTTAATCCTTTCTAGCTGTTCACTTTTTCTATCAAAAAGAGAAAGAGTCATCCAAACCGAAATCCTTCAAAAATTAGCGCAAAAAGGTTCACAATTAGCTCAATGTGCGAAAGAAAATAAGCTTTTTGAAAAATACGATAGTGACCGTGTACGGGTAGTGATGTTTTTATCCATCAATTCTGAGAAACAGCTAGAAAAATTTAAACTTGATAAACCAGACTATCCCGAAGAATTTGTGAATTGCGCCTTTCAAGTAGTTGATTTAATTTCATATCCTAAGATTGAAAACCATGAGCTGCTAGAAATAGAACAGCCATTTATTTTTTCCAAAAAGTAATCAGGTCTTTCCCTTCAATTTTATAATTTAATCCGAAGTTTTTAGACATCCAATCGAATGTCTTTTCTCCAAATAGAGAAATATGAGTTGGATCGACAATATAGTGCCAACTTTTTACATCACTTGGTTTAATTCCCGTGCTAAAAATCATTACTCCATCGTCTTCTAAGACAGATAAAAGTTTTTCTATCGTCGGGTGAAGACTTACTACGTGTTCAATAACCTCACAAACTGTGATAAATTTGAATTTTCGATCCCAAACTTTTTCATTTTTGTTAAAAAATGGATCATAGCCGACACTATTTTTAAATCCTTCCTCAACTAATAACTCTAACATCATCGGATAAGGCCCTGAGCCGAAGTCTAAGCCGTTTTCATTTGTATTTTGTATTTCGCGTTTAACAATATTGATAAGCCTGTAGAGAAAATTTAAATACCCTTCTGAGCGAATTGAATTATCGTGCAATTCATATCGAACTTGCTCTTCATCTCTTTCAAGAATTTGATCTCTATTCACAAAGGTTAAATCACAAGTCCCACAGGTATAAAACTTACGCCCATGATTTTCAAAATCTTTTTGAGCATTACTCGAACATAAAGGGCATGACTGCTTTTCAATCACAACTGATGCTTCTCAGTTTTAATCCATCCCGTGATTGCGAGTTTGATAGCTTTCTCAACAGGAATATCTAAAGGAGTGACTTGGTCACGATCAACTAAAGTCGTAAAACCTCCAAGCATATAACTCATAGGTATATAAACAGCGATTTTTGAATCAGACACTGAACCAAGCGGAAGATCAGAAAATTCCTCGCGGGTCACTAGGCCAATACACTCAACCCCAATTTTATCTAAACGAACAAGAACCACTTTTTTCATTTCTTCCGGCCCGTTACCGCCAAAAAGTGACATTAAATCGCGAAGGGGATTATAAATTGCCTTTATAAGTGGAACTCTTTCAAATTGGGCAATAAAAAATCTGATCACACTTCCCGTAATAAAATTACTCACGAGAACCCCGACCCCAATCATCAGAACAAATGTTAAAAGTAAGCCGGAACCGGGTATATAAAGCTCGGGTCCAATTAATTTTTTGAGCATTTGACCAAAAACATTTTCGGCATTTACCAGGATAACCCCTAATAGATAGATGGTTAATGTGATTGGCATAACCACTATCAAGCCTTTCCAAAAGAGTCGGTTTATCATTTTTTCCCCTAACTTATATCACCCAAAAAAAAAGGGGACCCAATGGATCCCCTTCTATCATAAGCTAACTACTTATAATTACTTCTTCTTAGCTACTTTTTTTGTCGCTTTCTTAGCTACTTTTTTCTTAGTAGCTTTCTTAGCAGGAGCTTTTTTAGCTGCCTTTTTAGTAGCTTTCTTTGCAACTTTTTTAGTAGCTTTTTTCTTAGCTACTTTTTTAGTAGCTTTTTTCTTTGCTACTTTCTTAGTTGCTTTCTTTGCTGCTTTTTTAGTCGCTTTCTTTGCAACTTTCTTAGTAGCTTTTTTCTTAGTTGCTTTCTTCTTTGCAACTTTCTTAGTAGCTTTTTTCTTTGCTACTTTCTTAGTTGCTTTTTTTGCTACTTTTTTCTTAGTAGCTTTCTTTGCTACTTTTTTCTTTGTAGCTTTTTTTGCCGTTGCTTTTTTAACTGCCATAAATTTCCTCCCAGAAATAAACGCTTCAATTGAAACAATTTTTTCCTATATACCATTTTAGGATAATCAGTTTTTTGGTTTAACGCAAACAAAAAATACTGATTTTGTTTTTATTTCGGAGGGAAATTGAAAATGCTTTAAAGTTTTTTTTAGGCTCTTCCGAGGGAGGCGTCTTAAGTTTTTGCTCTATCGCTTTTATCCATCGGTGTTTTCGTTTATTTTTCGCTCAAAAAAAAAGGGAAAACATTTTCGTTTTCCCCTCGTATTTTTTTAAATTTTTCCTATTTTTTATTATGAAATTTCTTCCACCTTATGCTTAGAAAAGGTAAATTTCACCTCGTTATCATCTAAATCAGCCAAAACTTTTCCTCCATTTTCAAGTTTTCCAAAGAGGACTTCATTGGCCAATGCTTTACGAAGCTTATCATCAATCAGCCTTCCTATAGGTCTTGCCCCCATTTTTGGATCATAACCATTTTCGATGAACCAGCTGATTAACTCCTCAGAAACTTCGAGGTAAACGTTCTTTTCTTGCAGTTGATTTTCAAGTTCGATAACGAACTTCTCTACAATCGATTTGATGTTTTCACTACCTAAGTGGTTAAAATAGATAATAGAATCAAGCCTATTTCTGAACTCTGGACTGAAGTAGTTTTTAAGAGCTTTATCTCTTTTCGCCGTATTTCCAGCTTTCTTACCACTTAAACCAATACTTCCTGACTCAAGCTCAGTCGCCCCAGCATTTGAAGTCATAATGAGGATGACATTTCTAAAGTCAGTCGTTTTTCCGTTTGAATCCGTTAACTTACCGTGATCCATCACCTGCAGAAGGATGTTGAAAATATCAGGGTGAGCCTTCTCGATCTCATCTAAAAGTAGAACTGAGTACGGATTTTTATTAATTTTTTCCGTTAATATCCCACCTTGATCAAATCCAACATAACCCGGAGGCGCTCCAATTAACTTACTAACCGAATGCTTTTCCATGAATTCAGACATATCGATTCGTTCAAAGTTGATCCCCATAGTAAGGGCCAGTTGTTTAGCTAATTCTGTCTTACCTACCCCAGTTGGACCCGCAAACAGGAAGTTAGCGATAGGTTTTTGTTCATTACCAAGACCTGAACGAGATAAAATAATGGCATTGGATACTTTTTCCACCGCCATATCTTGACCAAAAATAAGAAGTTTCAAGTCTCTTTCTAAGTTTCTCAAACGATCTTTTTCAGAAACACTGATACTCTTCTCTGGAATCCTAGCTATTTTTGCCACAATATGTTCAATATCCGACTGTTGAACAGCAACTGCCTCTTCGCTTTCCTTTCCACTATTTTTAATACGGATAAAAGCTCCAACTTCGTCGATAACATCAATTGCTTTATCAGGAAGCTTTCTGTCAGTAATATGCTTATTCGCTAAACGAACAGAACTCTCTATAATCTCATCGGAATAAGTCACATTATGGTGTTCTTCAAACTTGATTCTTAAACCTTTTAGAATTTGCACCGTATCTTCTGGAGTAGGCTCAACAATATCGATTTTTTGGAACCTTCTCGTTAAAGCCTGATCTTTCTCAAAGAATTTTCTAAATTCATCGTAAGTTGTAGACCCCATACATCTAATTAGACCTCGACTTAAGGCCGGCTTTAATAAATTTGAAGCATCCATACTCCCAGCGTTGGTTGAACCAGCTCCAATGATATTATGAATTTCATCAATAAATAGAATACAACCTGTTTCTTCGTTTTTCTTTTCTATTGCCTTAAGAATTCCTTTGAGTCTTTCTTCGAAGTCCCCACGAAATTTAGTACCCGCAAGAAGCGAAGCCATATCAAGGCTGTAAATTTCTAGATCTTTTATAATAGAAGGAACACGTCCTTCAACAATCATTTGAGCTAAACCTTCAGCAATTGCAGTCTTACCAACTCCAGCATCACCGACTAAAATTGGGTTATTCTTACGACGACGACAGAGAACTTGAATGACTCGCTTCAATTCTTCGTCACGTCCGACAGTTGGATCAAGTTTTCCTTCACGTGCAAGTTCATTTAAATTTGACGTAAATTCATCCAGCATATTTGAGCCTGACTGCTCACCAGCTAACGGATCAATTTGCGCCGGAGCAGGGTCAACATTGCTAGAGACTGGCTTATCAACTGAATGAGCAATTTTATTCACGATTTTAAAACGCTCAAGTCCATTTTTTTGAAGAAAATATACGGCATGGCTGTTTTTCGCTGAAAACATTGCGACTAGTAAATGAACCGGCAAAATAGAGTTCTTTCCAGAGCTTTGCACATGAAGTGCTGCTCTTTGAATAACTCTTTGTAACGATAAGCTAATTTCTGGTTGATAGAAGATTCCGCTTTGGTTAGCGATTCGTTTCATTTCTTCATTATCAAATTGCTCTTTAGAAATATCCTCAATATCTTCATCAGTTAAAATACTGTGGTTCGCTGGATCAGCAACAAAAGATTCTAGATCTTCTCCTAATTGAGCTATCTGACCATCGCAGTCTCTTATTAGTCTACGAATACTATCATCTGTTAATAAAGCAAGCAGGACATTCTCGATTGTGAGAAACTCATGCTTGAGTTGGTTGGCTCTTCTAATGGCCTTGTTCAAAAGAATTTCTAGTTGTGAACTAATCATAAAACACCTCTCACACTCCTTAAGATGGTATCAATTTTTCTAATCGCAAGGTTCAATGGAACTTTTTAATGGATGCCCCTTGCCTCGAGAGTATCTATTGACTTTAGCAGACTTTGATTCAGCGATTTCAAAAGTATAAATGCCGCATATCCCAACGCCGTCATTATGGATATTTAGCATGATTCCATGCGCCTCATCATAGGTTTTTGCGAAGAATTTCATTAAGACATGAATCACAAATTCCATCGTTGTATAATCATCATTGTGCATAACAACTTTATACATTTTTGGTTGTTCAAGCTTTGTCTTATCCGCTACCGCAATACCTGGATCTTGACCACCCGACTCTCCATCTGAATTCATCACTTTATTATCTTGCATGACATACCCTTTTTTTTCCTTCATCATAAAGCTGCCTATGAATGACAATACTTTA
>CATLVA010000122.1 GCA_950060715.1 uncultured Oligoflexia bacterium
GTACGCAAAAGCGACAGAACTGGTTGAAGAGATCATTGAATATGAGCCGCAAAATGCTCATGCTTGGAACTTCTTAGGTTATTCGCTACTAGAGCGTGGGGAGAAGTTAGAAGAAGCTTTCGGCTATATCAAGAAGGCGGTAGATCTTAGTCCTGAAGATGGATATATCCGTGACTCTCTAGGTTGGTACTATTATAAGACGGGTAATTTGAAAGAAGCCCTAAAAGAAATCCAAAACGCCGTTAATAAAGAGCCAAATGATGTCGCGATAAATAAGCATATGGCGATCATTTACTCATCAATGAAAGAATTTAATAAAGCTAAAGAGTATATTGTTAAGGCACTAAAGATTGTTCAAACAGATCAAGAACGCCAAGAGTTAACAGAGGCCCTGCAGCAACTGGAGCAGAATCGTATTCCAGCCTCATTCATAACCAAAGATTAGTTGTATAATTGAGGCTGTCAGGTAATGATAGCCTCATGAAGTACTTACTATGCATCCTATTACTTTCAAGTTGCTCCTTATTTAAGACTAAAAAGCTTAGTTCCGAGTTAGATCAATCTCTGCAAAATATCTGCTTGTCCTCAAGGGGAAAGGGAAGACTCCAAGTTGGTAATAGTAAATATGTCTTTAGCTATGAGTCAGTACTAGATAAAGAGCAGGCGAGATGGATGCTAGCCTTAAATTTTCCCTTAAGACCGCAAGAAAGTTTCACGCTAGATTGGTCTGAAAACGGAAAAACAAAACTCGAAACGAGTCTCGAGGATAAAATACTAAAAGAAAATAAAGGTGTGAGCCCTGCGTCAGTAGAGACCTTTATTCAAGGACTCGGCGGGATGATTCAAGAGATTATAGCCATTCGTGATCAAAGGATCGCTTTAGCTAAACGTGATTTTCAATGGAAAAAAGACCGAAACGAGCTTAAAACCATTAATTCAGCTAAGAATTTGAAAGGCGAATTCAAGAAGCTTGACCCACAAGGGCATTTTGGCCTAATGCAGCTGAGCTATCTTGAAGCGAAGAAGAGTTTTTATAAATTAGATCTAGTTGTGAGAAAATGTTTTGAAAAAAACTGAGTTAAACGCTCCAACTCTCTAAAACCCCAGTAAATTGTCTTATTTAGTGTCAAATTGCACTAGTTGTCATTTCCAGAGCATTTTTATACAAAATTTAAGGACTATTTCTTATAAGAAAAAGAAAGGAAGAATTTTATGAAATTATGGACACTTGGAGTGTTGGTTGCAGTGTTGGCCGTGAGTTGTACGAAAAAACAAAACTTTGACGAAAAAGTTTTAAATGTCGTTGTTTCGGCTAAGGTTAAAGGTTTAGATCCAGTAAATGCTGGAGATACATATTCAAGTGCAGAGATCGCGAGAGTATATGAAGGCTTATTAGAATACCACTATTTAAAAAGGCCTTATGAACTAAAACCAAACTTAGCGCAGTCAATGCCAACTGTTTCTGATGATGGTCTTACTTATACTTTTAAAATTAAGCCAGGTATCAAGTTCCATGACAATAAATGTTTTCCTAACGGAAAAGGTAGAGAGCTAGTAGCTAGTGACTTTGTTTACTCAATTAAAAGAATGGCCGATTCTAAAAATAACTCTACTGGTTGGTGGTTATTAGATGGTCGTGTAAAAGGTCTTAACGAGTGGAAAGACAAATACAAAGGTAAAGACGCTAATTACAGTGAAGAAGTTGAAGGCTTAAAAGCTCTAGACAAGTACACCTTGCAATTTACTCTTACTTCAAAATATCCTCAATTCTTATATTCGCTAGCAATGGTTTATACATTTGCTGTTCCTCATGAAGCAGTTGATATGTATGGTGAAGAGTTCCTAAATAACCCTGTTGGAACTGGGGCGTTTCAGATCACAAAGCCGTATGCTCAGCAAAATACTATTGAATATGTAAAAAACCCTAATTACCGTGATGTTTTCTATCCAAGTGAGGGAGCAAGTGAGCAAGATATTGCAGCTGGGCTTACAAAATACGCAGGAAAGAAACTTCCATTAGTTGATA
The DNA here is from genome assembly GCA_950060715.1 of uncultured Oligoflexia bacterium. Next base: position 2,027 of record CATLVA010000122.1, read on the forward strand.
AGATTAAAGTTCAAATTCAAACAGAAGCTTCTACGAGATTTCTTTCTTTTCAAGACGGAAATGTAGATCTTTCTGAAATTCCAAAAGATAATTTTGATCAAGTTGTTACTCCTGACCAAGGACTAACTAACGAGTATAAAGCTAAGGGTATTGATCTAGAAATCACTCCAGATCTTGATATTACTTATATTGCTTTTAATCATGATGATCCTCTTTTTAAAAACAATGTAAAATTAAAGCAAGCAATGAGCTTAGCTTATAATGGTGCAGAAGCGAATACTCTTTTCTATAACGGAAGAGGGATTTTGGCTCAGACAATTGTACCTCCAGGAATTGGTGGATTTGATCCTAACTATAAAAATCCATATGCGAAATTTGACCTAGAAAAAGCGAAGAAACTTCTAGATGAAGCTGGTTATAAAAACGGAGAAGGTCTTCCTGAAATTTCTTATGAAACCACAGCGACAACTGTTAGTCGTCAGATGTCTGAGTACTTCCAAAAAAATATGGCGGAACTTGGAATTAAGATCAAAGTAAACACAAACACATGGCCTCAGCTGACTCAAAAAGTGAAAAGCCGTCAAGCTCAAATGTTTGGGATGGCATGGTTAGGAGATTATCCTGATGCTGAAAACTTCTTACAACTACTTTATGGACCTAACTCTGCGCCAGGACCTAATGGTGGAAATTATAATGATGCTCAATTCAATAAAGATTTTGATACTGCAAAAAATATGCAGCCAGGGCCAGAAAGAGCCGCTAAATATGCGAAATTAGCTCAGAGAGTTGCTGAAGAAGTGCCGCTACTGCTTGGTGTTCATAGAACTTCTTTTGTATTGAAGCACTCATGGTTAAAAAACTACAAGTTTTCTACCTTCAATCATGGACATGCTAAATATTACGATGTCGATATGAAAAAGAAAAAAGAGGTGCTAGAAAGCGGTCTATTGAAGAAAGATGTTGAAAAAAAGACGGCATCTAACTAATTAGTTTTTTGGAGAAAGAATGAACTCAAGTGTTAATTATATAATCAGAAGATTACTTTACTTGATCCCGGTATTGCTTGGGGTGTGTGCACTAATCTTTTTGCTATTCAACGTAGTAGCAGGTGACCCAACGGCACTACTTCTTGGTAAACATGCCTCGGTTGAGCAAATGGCCGAATTAAGGGAGCAACTTGGTTTAAATAAATCACTCTTTGCTCAGTACTTAGATGTTGTGAAGTCAGCCTTCACTTTTGACTTTGGAAGAAGCTGGTCAACTAAACAACAAATTTCAAGTATGATTATGCAAGGAGCGATCCCTTCATTAACACTTTCAATTCCTGCTTTTATCATCTCAACTTTTACTTCAATTATCTTTGCCGTAATCGTTGCATATTATAGAGGTAAAGGGATTGATCTTTTTATTCGAGTGACTTGTATCGCGATGATGAGTATCTCTTCTCTTGTATACATCTTGGTTTTCCAAAATGTTCTCGCGTTTCAATTGGGACTTTTTGAAATCTCTGGTTATGAATATGGCTTCCCTAACTTTCTCTACTACGTGTCACTTCCTATCATTATTTGGATCGTTTTAAGTTTAGGACCTGATATTAGATTCTACAGAACTATTATCTTAGATGAAATTTATCAAGACTATGTAAGAACGGCGCGTGCAAAAGGCTTAAGTGAGAAGGTTATTCTTTTTAAGCATGTTTTGAGAAACGCAATGATTCCTATTTTAACGTATACAGTAGTTCAACTACCGTTTCTTCTTTTGGGAGCTCTTTTATTAGAGAGTTTCTTTGCTATACCAGGACTAGGGGGAATGACGATTACAGCACTGAATTCGTCGGACTTTCCTGTTTTAAAGGCCATCACCATTTTATCAGCAGTTGCGTACATTATATTCACTTTGATTCAGGATATTCTTTACACTCTTGTTGATCCACGAGTGAAATTACAATAGGATAGATATGTTTGGACAAACTACATCAGCGGACGGAATTTTGGTAAACGAAGTAACAGCTCAAGCTCCAGTTAAGAAAAAAAGCTCACTTTGGTATGATGCTTGGAAAAGACTCAAAAGAGATAAGATTGCAGTGGCATCGGTTATCATTGTCGGTCTTTATGCACTAATTGGATTATTATCGGCACTTGGTATCGTAGCCGCCGATTGGAACCAAGAAGTCGGTCCAAGTTATGCGGCTCCATTTGAAAATTGGGACTATATCCTCGGAACTGATATCTTCGGTAGATCAGTTATTACAAAAGTCATTCACGGTACACAGATTGCGATGAGTGTTGGTCTCGTATCTTCTTTGATTGCAATTCCTATCGGAGTTGGTCTTGGTGCAATTGCCGGTTATTTCGGTGGGAAAGTGGATGAAGTTATTGTTTGGTTTTACACCACAGTATCATCTATTCCAGGAATCATGCTATTAATGAGTATTGCTTTTATCTTAGGTAAAGGTATCACTACTGTTTATATTGCTCTTGGGTTAACTTCTTGGGTTGGGCTTTGTCGTCTAATTAGAGGAGAAGTCATGAAGCACAAAAATAGAGAATATGTACAAGCTGCTGACGCTATCGGTGCTGGGCACACGAGAAAACTACTTAAGCATATTCTTCCAAACGTTACTCATATTGTAATCATCAATACATCTCTTCAATTTCAAGTGGCGATTAAGTCGGAAGTTATTCTTTCTTATATTGGTCTTGGGGTTTCTGGTCAGCCTTCATGGGGGACAATGATTGATGATGCAAAACTAGAGCTTGCTAGAGGTGTTTGGTGGCAATTAGCAGGAGCAACGGTTGCGATGTTCCTAGTTGTACTTGCTTTCAATATTCTTGGGGATGCTCTTAGAGATGCACTTGATCCAAAGCTTAAAGGAAAATCATAATGAGTGATTTATTACAAATCAAAAACCTAAACGTAGACTTCAACACTCCAGAGGGAATTGTAAGAGCAGTTAATAATGTTTCTTTTGATGTTCCTCTTGGAAAGACCGTAGGTCTTGTTGGCGAGTCTGGATCAGGTAAGTCTGTAACTTCTCTTGCGGTGATGCAATTGATCCCAAATCCTCCAGGAATTATCTCCAGTGGTGAAATTATTTTTCAAGGGCAAGATCTTTTAAAACTACAAGAAGATGAGATGAGAAAAATTCGTGGTAACGATATCGCGATGATTTTCCAAGAGCCAATGACTTCTTTGAACCCTGTTTTCAAAGTAGGGGATCAGATATCTGAATCTCTTATGCTTCATAAAGGTATGAGCCCTAAAGAGGCCTGGGAAAAATCAGTTGAACTATTAGATCAAGTTGGGATTCCTAATCCAAAAGCTTCTGCTCAAAAATATCCTCATGAGATGTCTGGAGGTCAAAAGCAAAGAGTTATGATCGCCATGGCCATTGCCTGTGAACCGAAACTACTTATCTGTGATGAGCCTACGACAGCTCTTGATGTGACAATTCAAAGACAAGTTATTGACCTGATGTTTGAACTTCAGGATAAATACAAAATGGGAATGTTATTTATCACTCACGATCTCGGAGTTATTGCTGATATCGCGGATGATGTGGTTGTTATGTATCGCTCAAATATTGTTGAGCAAAACACCGCTAAGAATATTTTT
>CATLVA010000123.1 GCA_950060715.1 uncultured Oligoflexia bacterium
TTTTGGCCCTGGTTATCGCATTAGGGATGCTAGTTTATAACTCCGTTGTTATTGCTGAGAACTTTGTTCGTTTACAGCAAGAAGAAGATATGGAACCAATCCCAGCAGCACTAGAGTCTGTTAAACAACTTTGGCTTCCTATCACTTCAACGGCATTTACAACAATTGCTGCTTTTCTTCCTATGCTTGTCACGAAAGGAATTATGGGGCAGTTTATTAAATGGATTCCAATTGTAGTTACCATTTCTCTTTTAATTTCTTTAGTTGAGTCATTCTTTTTACTTCCTATGAGGCTTCGTTTTGCAGGTACGGTAAAAGAGAAGGCTAAGGAAGTTAAAAAAGATTGGTTTCAAAAATATATCGATAAATTTGAAAATTTTATGAGATCTGCTGTTAAGCATAGATATTTAGTTTTCTTTGCTTTCGGTGCTATTCTTATCGGTTGTTTCGTTCTTATGGGCAAAGGAAACAAATTCATTCTCTTTCCTGCTGAACAGACAGAGATTTATCTGGGACGCATTGAAATGCCTAGAGGAACTAGCCTAGAGGAAACTCGAGCTGAAATGAATAAGATTGAAAAGAAGATGGAAAAGGTACTTGGGGATTGGCAAAAAGGCGTCGTTATTAGGGCCGGTATTTCTTCTATGGGACCAACTGATCCAAAAGGAGCAATTGGGGATAATCATGGTTTATTTACGATTTATGCAACTGACTATGCTAAGTACAATATTAACTATCTCGAATATTTAGAGAAAATGAGAACCGTTAAGTCTGACAAAGCTGTTGATCTTGAATGGCAAGAAATGGTTAACGGTCCGCCTGTCGGTGAACCGATCAACGCTACCTTTAGATCGAATGATGTAAAAGCTCTAGATGATATGCTTGGGAAGATTATGGATGAGCTGGGACAAGTTCCAGGAGTCATGAATCTCAAAGTGGATGATATTTTAGGAGAGGAAGAGGTAAAGGTTAAGGTTAACTACGCCAAGGCAGATAGACTTGGTTTAACAGTTGATTCGATAGGAAATGCCATTAGAACTGCTCTTTCTGGGACAATGGTTTCTAAGGTGACTCTTAATAACAAAGAAGTAGATATTAATGTTCGTTACAAAGACGAGAGCCGAATCGATAATAAAAATATCGAAGAGATCAAGGTTATGGATTCGTTAGGTAACTTAGTACCAGTTGGAACCGTTGCTAATATGGATACCACTAATGGACAGTTTGAAATTAAACGTTTTGATTTTAAACGCTCAAAAACTTTGACTGGAAATGTTGATGAGAAATTAATTACAAGTTTTCTTGCTAACAAAAAACTAAAAGAGATCTTTATGAAATACTCATCAGAGTACCCTGAAGTATCTCTGGTTTTTGGGGGACAAGAAGAGTCGACCAAAGAGAGTATGCAGTCTCTGGGGGAGGCACTTCTATTAGCTTTAATGGGAATCTTTGCGCTCTTAGTATTCTTGTTTAGCTCTTATTTAAGACCTTTTATTATCATGACTACGATTCCTCTGGGACTGGTTGGTTTCTCGATTGCATTCTTTTTGCATCAAAGACCAATATCTTTCCTTGCAATGATTGGAGTTATTGGACTTGCAGGTATTATAGTTAACTCAGGAATTATTCTTATCTCTTTTATCGACCAACTTAAGGAAGAAGGAAAACTTTCTATGGAGGAGATTCTTGCTAAGGCTTCCGGTATGAGGTTAAGAGCTGTTTTTGTTACCTCTTTAACAACAATTTCAGGTCTAATTCCAACTGCCTATGGGATTGGTGGAAGTGATGCGATGCTTGTGCCGATGACACTTGCCATGGCCTGGGGATTAACCTCGGGTACTATTCTGACTCTTATTTGGGTTCCATGTGCTTATGCGATCTTAGAAGATTGGACTAGCTTTCTAAACAGAAAGGTCTTGAAAAGATCAAAACAAGAAATTGTATCAAAATCAGATTCGAGCCCGATGTCTGAAGAAGCTAGTTTAGGTGGAGTTCAGTAATGAATGATTCTACTAAAGAGAAGATTTTAAAAGCCGCTCACCAGCTTTTTGCCCAAAAGGGAATGTATGGTGTAAGCGTAAGAGATATTGCTAAGGCCTGCGACGTAAATGTCGCGGCCATAAATTACCACTTTAGTAATAAAGAAAATCTTTATGCTCAGACAATTTTATCTGCGATTGAAACAGTCGAAACTGAAATAAATCAAATCTACGTAGAACTTGAAGATACACATCCATTGAATTTCTCTTTAAAGATTATGGATTACTTTATGCAAAACTCCGAAGATTTGCGTTCAGTATTTATCATGATCTCATCCAGCGATGACGCTCCGGTTGAGATGTTAGAGCATATGCAAAAGTATAAGGGACCTCCTGGGTTGAAGACATTAGGAGAGTCCATTCTCAAGCATTATCCTAAGGCGACGGAGGAAGATATTCTTTGGTTCTCTCGGTCGATTATAGGGATCATCATGCATAAGGCGATGATTATGTGTAACCGTTCTATTTGTACTTCGATGCAAGAAGTCGGTATTACCTTCGATACATTCAGGGAAGATTTAGAGCGACTAGTTAAAGCACTCTTAAGGGATTTGCCTGAGTAAAACTGTTTTTATTTGATTATCACTATCGTCTCGCAGAGAATTAACTTATGAATTTAATGCGAGACGGTCGTTTCTGGCCTTTATTTTGGACCCAGTTTTTTGGAGCATTCAACGATAATGTTTTTAAGAATGCTCTTGTGTTACTCATCACTTTCAAAGCCTATAAGCTAGGGGCAGTTAGTCCTGAGCAGATGGTGGCATTGAGCGGTGGAATTTTCATTCTTCCATTTTTTTTGTTCTCGGCCACGGCAGGGCAAATTTGCGATAAATTTCCCAAACACAAGTTAATTTTCTTAATCAAGATTTGGGAAATCATAGTCATGGTTGTGGGTGCTGTTGGTTTTTATACCGGAAGTATTGAGACCTTACTTTTAACTTTATTTTTTATGGGCCTACAGTCTACCTTTTTTGGTCCCATCAAATATTCTATCTTGCCTGAACTACTCAAAGAAGATGAGTTGGTAAAAGGAAATGCTCTCGTTGCATCTGGTACATTCATTTCTATTCTTCTTGGAACGATTTTGGGTGGTGCTTTTATAGGACTTGAAAGCTGGGCCGGAGAAACGACAGGAGTAGCGGTAATTATTTTTGCTGGTATTGGTACTTTTTTTGGAAGTAGAGTGAAGCCGCTTAAAGCTGCCAACGTAAACTTAAAAATTGAATGGGGTCTTATTAAGCCTACTTGGCAAATTGTTAAAGTCACCAGAAGCATTAAGTCGGTATTCCTTGCGGTACTAGGGATTTCTTGGTTTTGGTTTTTAGGAGCTGCGCTGTTATCTATGTTTCCTACTTATGGGAAAAACGTGTTGGGAACAAACTCGGATGTGGTAACGCTGTTTCTTGCCATGTTCAGTATTGGAGTCGGGGTTGGTAGCCAGATTTGCGAAAAGCTAAGTCATAAACAAGTTGAGCTTGGACTAGTTCCTTTTGGTACTGTTGGAATTAGTTTATTTGTCATAGATTTATATTTTGTCGGCGAACCGAACTTGGGTCTAAGTAATATTGGAATTGAAGAGTTTCTTAAGTATCCCGTTCATTGGCGAATTTTAATTGATCTGTTTATGCTTTCCGTTTTTTCCGGTTTCTTTATTGTTCCGCTTTACACCTTTATTCAATCAAGAAGTCAGGAAGGGGAGAGGTCTCAAGTTATAGCTGGACTGAATATTATCAATGCACTGTTTATGGTTTCATCTGCTATTGTTTTAACTCTTTTGTACGGAGTAGGTCTAAGTGTTCCTGAGATTTTTGGTGTGTGGGGGATTTTGAACCTTATTGTGGCCTTTTATATTTATACCGTTATACCAGAATATTTGATGCGCTTTTTGGCGATGATTTTAACTTGGCTTGTTTACCGGCTGAAAGTGAAGGGATTGGATAATATTCCGGAAAATGAAGGCTGTATCATAGTTTGTAATCATATTTCTTTTGTTGATTGGCTGATCGTTTCTGCAGGAGTGCGACGGCCTATGCGTTTTGTCATGTGGTATAAATTTATGCAGCTACCTTTGATAGGTTTTCTCTTTCGGGATGCGAAGGTCATTCCAATCGCATCAAAAAAAGAAAATCCGGAGATTTTAGATCAAGCCTACGATGAAATATCGAAGGCTTTGGCCGCAGGGGAAGTTATTTGTCTCTTTCCTGAGGGAGAAATTACTCATGATGGAAAGCTTAATAATTTTAAGCCAGGGATCGAGCGAATCCTTGAGCGAAATCCAGTGCCCGTGATACCTATGGTTCTTACCGGTTTATGGGGTAGTTTCTTTAGTCGCGCCCATGGAGGAAAGGCATTAAGTAAACCTTCAGTCATTATAAAAAGGCTCTTTTCTCGCGTTCATTTAGATATTTATGCCCCTTGGAGTCCTAATATTGTTAAGGCAAAAGATCTAGAAGATTTTTATCGAAAAAAGCTTGATAACTAGCAATAAGCTAACTAAAGTCTGACACTGTTACGTAATAATGACCCCTAAAAAGGTAGGTACACCATCAATTTCAAAATTAATGTAAGCAGTGATGATATTAAGAACTTTAGCTATCCGGAGAATCCTTCTTTTGGAACTTTAATGGTTCCAGTAAGTCTTTGGTTTGATCTTACTCAAGACAATATCTCGAATCATGAAATAAATGTAGTTTCCGAAACAAGATACTCAGTATCTGGTTTTACTTCTGTTCTGCATTATGGTCAGAGTATTTTTGAAGGTCTTAAAGCTTACAGACTTGAAAACGGTGAAGTGGGAATTTTTAGATTGGAAGATCATGCTAGAAGATTTAAGCGTTCAGCAGAAATAATGGGAATGCCAGCTTTTGATGAAGAGCTATTTATCTCTTGTGTAAAAAAATATGTGGAAACCTGTCGCGATATGGTTCCTAAGGAAGAGGGGCATAGTTTATATCTTAGACCTCTTATGTATGCGACTGATGAAGTTATAAAAGTAAAAAGCAGTGATAAATATCGTTTTATGATTCTTTCTTCTATCGTGGGTCCTTATTTTTCTTCAGGTAAAGAAGGGGTCTCTCTTTATTGCAATCAAAACTACACCCGAGCTTTTCCATTTGGAACGGGTGAAGCCAAAACAGCTGCAAATTATGCCTTATCGCTACCTCATATGAGAAGAACACAAAGTCTTGGTTACGAGCAGACTCTCTACCTCGATGCAAATACTCATAGTCAGTTGGAAGAGCTTGGTGGAATGAATATTTTTCTTCTAAAAGGGAATACGCTAACGACGCCAGAACTTAAAGGCACAATCCTCAAAGGTGTCACTAGAGACTCAATCCTTCAAGTAGCAAAGCTATTTGATTTAAACGTGGAAGAGAGAGCCGTTAAGTTGGAAGAAATTTTAAACCCTGGTGATGAGCTTTCGCTGTTTGCTTGTGGTACAGCTGCAACGATTGTTCCTATTTTAGAAATTGGTTTTGATCTAAATGATAGAGAAGAATTAATGAAGGTTCAGTACCCACAAAATGAGATGGTACTCAAAATAAGAGAGCATTTAATAAATACACAACATAATATGACCAG
>CATLVA010000124.1 GCA_950060715.1 uncultured Oligoflexia bacterium
CTTCATTTTTGGCTCTTTGATCTTTTCCGTAATCGTGGTTTACAAGCGCCCTTGAATCTAACAGAGCCGGACTATTGGATTTCGTTAAAGCTAAGGACTCGGAGAGTTTTATAGTCATAGTGTGAAATTTCAAATCATTTAATGGGAAGTAGATTGTTTCTAAATCATCTCCGAGGTACTTCGCAAGAGACTGCTGAATCTGATAATAATCATAAAGAGCGTCTTGATAGTTTTTATGAGCCTCTAAGAATAATTGCTTGGTCTGAAGGTACTCTTGGGAGGAGATTTTTCTCAGGCTTAGCTTTTCTTTTGCCAATCGATAGATAAACGAGGTGTGACTTAAAAGTCGCTTGTTGATCTTAACAACATTATTTTGGCGCGATAGATTAAAGTATTCAGCTATAATATTAAAACGAAGTTCTCGTCTTTGCTCTTTTAGTCTTTGCTTATTTCTATGATAAGTATTTTTTGCACTTAAATAGTCAAGGTAGTCTCGTCCCCAGTTGAATAAAGTATAATCTTCTAGCTCCAGTCCAATATATCCTGTAGGAGAGACAGTAGAGTTTTGAGCATTTGTCGTAGTATCACGGTATATATTGTCTACGAAATGATCACTTGAAGTTTGCATGGTTAAGTTAAGCTGAGGATACCAAAACTCTTCGTATGTATCTTTGAAATCAAGTTCATTGAGTTGGAAAGTATAACTTCTTACTTTCTCGTTGAAGTTATTGCGTAAACCTTCTTCGATCGCATCCTGTAGGCTGATCTTTTTGGCTTGATCTTGTAGTTGAAGGGAAACCTGTTTGTTTGAGGCTTCTTTTTCTAATTGATTAAGGTCGATATCTTGAGCGCTAACATTTGATGCTAGTAGCAAAAGAAGAATAATTTTTCGACTGATGAGTTTGTCTCTCATTGCGTCCCTGTTTTCATGCGTGTGTGCTTGAAAAGTTTAACAATGAAAAAAGCAGCCGAAAAGAAAAAATTCTAGAGTGTCACACCCGGGCATCCTTTACGGATGATATCTTCGTCCATAGCTCGGACTTTGATTTCAGTTAAACGAAAATTATTTCGAAGTTGAATCTCGTTTAGCTGTAGGCGTTTGAGGGTAATTTTTTGAGTTGGTTTGAGCTCTTTTTGAAGCTTTTGATTTCTTAAGAGCAGGGCATTAAGCTTTTGTTTAATTCGAATTTTCTGATCTCGTTCAGTAAGGAGGGCCTTGCATCTTTGAGATACGATAGGGTCTCGAATAAGATCTCGAAGTGGAGTGCTTTGGGCCTGTGCGTAATGCAATGGCCAAGAATTGAATATCGTCAGCAAAAGTATTGCTGATTGTACAAACTTCATAAGTATATTTTACCAGATTTTGTGCAAAATCCCAGACTGCATTTTTACAAAGCAATTGTGGCCAGTAGGCTACTGAAAAGGTATGATTTCGTATACTTCGGGGACAATTTTTATGGCAAATGTACTTATTCTAGTTCCGTCCAGATACGGTTCTTCACGCTTTCCTGGTAAACCTCTCGCTCTCATTCATGGTAAAACGATGGTCTCTTATATCGTGGCCAATTGTCAGCAGACGGGTTTTGATTATGCAATCGTTACTGATGATGATCGTATCGAGAATGAAGTTAAATCCTTGGGAGCAAATGTCGTTCGGGTGGACGATGACGTGGAAACTGGAAGTGAGCGAATTGCACTTGCTCTTGATAGGTATTTTGCCGATAAAAATTACGATCTTGTGGTTAATATGCAAGGTGATGAGCCTTTAATGAAAGCCGAATATATAAAGAAAGTGGTATCAGAGCATTTGGAAGCTGGTGCCGATATTTTTACAGCGGTAAAACCTAGAGTCCAAGATTTAGCAGAATATCAAAATCCAAATATCGTGAAAGCAGTTTACAGTGAAAGCAGTAAAAATTGTTTGTATTTCACACGTGCATCGGCACCTCATTTCATGAATAAAGATATCGGGAAATGGTTCCAGCATATTGGTATCTATAGTTATAGAGTTGATGCACTAAAGAAGTTTAATACACTTACGCCTTCAGTATTAGAACAAAATGAAAGGCTTGAACAATTGCGTGCGCTTGAAGCGGGTATGACAATTGGAGCCTCAGTTTTAGAAATGGAAATTTTGGGAGTTGATGCTCCAGAAGACATAGCAAAAATAGAAGGAGTTCTGGGTGAGTAAGAGACCTAAAAAATATATTTTTATCACCGGTGGAGTTACAAGTTCACTTGGGAAGGGATTAACGGCCGCTAGTATTGCTGCTCTTATCGAAAGACGTGGGCTCAAAATTAATATGCTTAAAATGGACCCATATATCAATGTTGATCCAGGAACGATGAGTCCTACTCAGCATGGGGAAGTGTTTGTCACAGACGATGGTGCAGAGACAGATCTAGACCTTGGACATTATGAAAGGTTTACGAGCTTGACTCTATCAAAGAAAAATAATTTCACGACAGGACAAGTCTATTTAGAAGTTATTGAAAACGAGAGAAAGGGAAATTATCTAGGTAAAACTGTTCAAGTTGTTCCTCATATTACTGATGAGATAAAGAGAAGAATTCATTTAGCTGCAGAGGATTGTGACCTACTTTTAGGTGAGATTGGTGGTACTGTCGGTGATATCGAGTCTCTTCCATATATGGAAAGCATTCGTCAGTTTGCTCACGATGTGGGACAAGAAAATGTTATTTTTATCCACTTGGTACTTGTTCCTTATCTTTCAGCGGCAGGTGAGTTAAAGTCAAAACCCGCTCAACACTCTGTTAAAGAACTAAGATCAATCGGTTTATTTCCAAATGTAATTCTTTGCCGTGCAGACCGAGATATTGATCAGTCTATATTAGATAAAATTTCGTTATTTTGTAATGTACCTAAAGACAATGTCTTTAAGTGCATCGATCTCGATTCAATTTATAAGGTACCGCTTAATCTTCACAACCAAGGCCTTGATTCAAAGATTTGTGAGCTACTTGGAATTTGGGCCACCACTCCAAATATTAAAGATCTAGAGCAGGTCGTTTATAACGTGAAAAATCCTGTGGGTTCAGTAAAAATTGGAGTTGTTGGTAAGTATACAGAGTTGGTAGAGTCTTATAAGTCTTTGGATGAGGCGCTAACTCATGGTGCGATCGCTAATCAACTGAAGCTTGATATGATTTATATCGATGCAGAAGATCTTGAAGCGGGTAGTTTTGAGAGTCTAGAAAATATTGATGGAATCTTAGTTCCTGGTGGGTTTGGTCATCGTGGAACTGAAGGTAAAATTGCGGCGATAAAGTATGCCCGAGAAAATAACCTACCATTTTTTGGAATTTGCTTAGGTATGCAGCTTGCGATGATTGAGTTTGCCAGAAACTGTGCAGATATTAAAAATGCAACCTCTATGGAATTTGATAAATCAGGTGATTTTGTCGTTCATTATATGGAGGGACAATCTGAAGATATGGCAAAAGGTGGCTCTATGCGCTTGGGAGCTTATGAATGTCACTTGGAAAAAGGGTCATTAGCTCAAAAAGTATATGGAACTGAGCTTATTTCTGAAAGGCATAGGCATAGACTTGAAGTCAATAATCAGTATGTTGAAAAGCTTGAAAATGCAGGAATGAAAGTATCTGGGAAAAATGAAAAACTAAATCTTGTAGAAGTCATTGAGCTTCCTGAGCATCCGTTTTTTATAGCATGTCAGTATCATCCTGAATTTAAATCAAGACCATTTAATCCACATCCGTTGTTCAATTCATTCGTTGCGGCGGCAAAAACTAGAGGTAGTTTATGAGTAAGATAGATTTTTTTATTGGACCATGCGTATTAGAGAGCGAAAGCCTTGCGATGGGAGTTGCAGAAAGACTGACAAAAGACTTGGAAGAGTTTAAAGATAAAATCCAGCTAACTTTTAAAGGAAGTTATGACAAGGCCAATAGATCGGCTATTGATTCTTATAGAGGCCCAGGAATTGAAGAAGGTCTTCGTATATTAGAAAAAATTAATAAAGAATTTGGTTTACCAACTATTACTGATTTTCATTTACCAGAACAAGCAGAGATGGTGGCATCTGTAGTTGATACCATTCAGGTACCGGCATTTTTATGTCGTCAGACGGATATGATCATCGCTGGAGCAGAAGCCTGTAAAAAACATAACGCTCGATTAAAAGTAAAGAAAGGTCAATTTCTTGCACCTTGGGATGTGGGAAATATCGTTGATAAAGCCAAAAACTTTTTGAAACCAGAAGATATTCTTTTGACTGAGCGTGGAACAAGTTTTGGATATAACAATCTAGTTGTTGATATGGCGAGTTTTCAAATAATGAAATCTTTTGGTGTTAAAACAATCCATGATGCTACTCATTGTGTCCAAAAACCAGGTGGGTTAGGAAAATCTACAGGTGGTAAAAGAGAACAAATTTTTACCCTTGCTAAAGCTGCAGCAGCTGCCGGAGCAGACGGATTTTTTATGGAAGCACACCCTAATCCTGAAAAGGCATTGTCAGATGCGACCAGCCAACTTCCACTAGAGCAAATTAAACCGCTGGTTTCAATGATTTTAAAAATTAAGGAAGTTGTTGGTGAGTAAAGGTTTAAAATTAAGAGAGATTGGCGAGCATTTCTCAGCGAAGCTCTCTAAAATTAAACTTTGTCTTTTTGACGTAGATGGAATTCTCACGGATGGAAAGGTCACTTGGATGGGAGAGGAGCTAGGGTTTAATCGTAGCTTTCATGTTAGGGATGTCTATGGCCTAAAAATTTTGCAGCAAGCAGGAATTGAAGTGGGAATTATCACTGGTGGTGACTCTGCTGCCATTCATGTTGGCTTCGAAATGCTTGGAATTAAATATGTTTATACCGGTAAAGAAGATAAGCGAGGAGCATTTAAAGACGTCCTTGAAAAAACAGGGTTTAGTGCAGAAGAAACTTTGTATATGGGGGATGAATTTTTTGATCTTCCTATACTAAAACAAGTAGGTTTTTCAGCGACAGTACCAAATGCCAGCGAAGAAATTCGAGAGGCTGTCGATTATATTACAGTTTGCCCTGCAGGAGAAGCCAGTGCAAGAGAGGTAATCGATATCCTTCGTTATGCTCAAGGCATTGAACCAAAGGTGGAGTATTAATTGAATAAACTTGGAAAAAGCCTCTATCATTCGACAAGTATTCTCACCGTTAAATTTTTAACGTTTTTTGTTTTCGCTATTTTGTTTGCGAATTTGAATTATCAGACATTAGGTAATGAGGAGTTTCAGCAATTCGTAGTGCTCAAAGGACTAGAGGGGCTCTCAGTGGTTTCACAAGTCTTTAAATTTCATATGACTTATCCTGAAGAGTATATTTTCTTTCTAATCACTGTTGCATTTCCTACTATCTATTACGGTTTTATTCGAGGGGTAACCTTTCATGAAAATGGAGTCGTCATAAATAAAGGACTGCCGTTTTTTAATTATACGATTTTTTACTCCGACGTATCGAATTTTGAAATCATTCACTCCAAATATTTTTTATCAATAACTCTTAAAGAAACAGAAGATGATATCCTCTTTACTGTCAATAATGTAGATCGTGCTTTAGCGATTTTAGATCAGCATGGTATT
>CATLVA010000125.1 GCA_950060715.1 uncultured Oligoflexia bacterium
CCAGTAATTTGCTTACGATATTTATTTAAAGCCGTATTTAGTAGTCTCAAAACATGGAATTTATCAGCAATAATTTGAGCATTAGGAAAGAAGTCTTTGGCAAAGCTTTTGTAGGTGGCAGATAGGTCCATAACTATATTTTTTACGTTTTCTCGACCTGGAATATATTTTAAGGCTGCCTGAACCTGTCCACTTATGCGGCCAGGAACTAACTCTCTGACTCGCTTGTTATTATAGTCTACAACGATTGTGGCAAACTCCATGTGCCCATATTTTTTATTTCGACAAAAACTGTGTTCATCGATACCTATAGTCTTAGGCCAAGGATCATTTTTTCTTTTTCTCCACTCCAACTCAAGTTGGTCGTAGTGACGCTTATAAATAGTTTTTGAACCAACCTTAGTATGCCTCTGAACGCCCTTGAGGTTAGCAAAGTTATGACAGGTAAATAGAATATGCCTTTGCATTCTCTGAGAGATTCTGGCCCCTTTATTCACTCCATTAATAGACTCGGTATGAACCTTCTTGCAGCCACAGCATCTGAATCTCTTTTTTTGGATTTTAATCATTTTGGTTTTATCTAGTTGAGGAGCATCCAGAATTGTGACTATTCTTCTGTCATGAACTTTAAAACACTCCAGCCCACAGTTGGGGCACCATGAGGACTTAGAGTCGGACTCAGTATGGTAGATGACACATTTTTTCTGATGAATATGCTCAAATTTAATAAGTTTGAGTTTCGGTAATAGTAAAAATTTCGTAAGCTTTGATTCGGACATAGGATTTCCTTTTAGTTAAAATTTTTGGTGGTACATAAATTCTAACCGATTGATTTCCTATGTCTGTCTATCTTTCCTTAACGCAGAGAAAACACCATCAGGTGTGAAGAAAGTTAAAATCAGGCATTAAGAACTCGCAGTCTGTAATTTGCAAAGTTTCTAAATCCGTAAGCCCTTTTAATTATTGATTTTGCAACATTGTTAAAGCCTTCGGTTTTAGCATTTGTAATCCTAGTTTTAAAAAAGTTCAAGATTTCATTTTTCCAGTTCATCAATGTTTTTCGTAAACGCTTTAATTCTTTAACTTTAGAATAAGCGAGCCAATCCAGAATCTTAACCATACACCTTCTAGCCTTGTTGTAACCTCGACATCGATAGAGTCGATGAAGTGCTTCTTTTGCCATGTAAACTTCTTTTAAATCAGGATGATCTTCTAGCCAGCGCTCTATGGCCTTTCTTTCAAAGACCTTAAGCTTAAATCCATTTTTGAGAAGCATTTTGCGAAGAGGATGTTTACGTTTATCTCCGGTAATTTCCTTTCGCATACGGTTTATCGTTGGGTGAAGAAGGCGAACGACATGAAAGTGATCAGCGGTGATCTCAGCGTTTGGGAAGAAGTCTTTCACAAAGCTCCTATACGTCCCAGACAAGTCCATGGTGACATTCTTTACATTCTCTCGGCCTGGGATGTGCTTGAGCATCACTTGCAGATCAACGCTTGATCGCGTAGGTAGAAGCTCTCTTGGCCTAGAGTTATTGTAATCAACAATCATGGTAACAAAGTCTCTGTGTCCTCGTTTTTTGTTTTTCATAAAGCCGTGCTCATCAATACCAATTGTCTTAGGCCATGGTGTTTTGTCTCGCATACGTTGTTTGAGCTCCAGTTGTTTGTAAAAGCGCTGATAGATGGTTTTAGAGCCGCAAGATGTATGTTTTCTGACTTTTTTGAGATCAGCGAAGTTCTCACAAGACCAAGAGATTTCTCGTTGCATGCGCTCAGTAAGTCGCTTTCCTGGGAGGATTCCAGGGACCTTTTCATTAAAAGTTTTGTGGCAGTTTCTACATCGGTACCTTTTAGTTTTAAGCTTGAGAATCTGAAGCCTTCCTCGAACTAAAGTATCCTTGAGGGTTCTCTCACAGTACTGATGGATATAGACTTTATCAGAGCTGCAATGAGGGCAAGGAGCTCTTTTGAGCTTGGTCTTGCAATCAATATATATAAAACGCTTAAAACTTCTCACATGAGTGATTTCAAGGTTTGGCAAAACGATTAAAGATGATAATTTTAATCCGGGCATAAGATTTCCTTTGTTTAAATATTTTTGTGGTTATTAATATTTTACACAACGAGTCTTATGCCTGACTCTTAAACTCTAAATGCTATATGTTACATAGAATTGGGTGATGAACCTTACTTTTTCAGGCTGGTAGGTTGCAATATCATGAAATGCACAAGCTTGCATCAGAGCTAGTAACCATTTCCAGGGATATAAGAGATGGAAATAAAGATTTCTTGCATCTTGCTGATCATAAATTCGTAAGAAGATATTTAACTGAAGAACAGCTAGAACAATTATGTGAAGGCACTTTTGTATACACAAAAATTACTCCTAATACGTCTAAAGAATTCTGGATGATTTTTACTTCAGAGAATATTGAGTCTGAAATTGCTATTAAAGTTGAAGATGATATTCAAAGTATTGCTGACTATATACTTACATTGACCACTAGGCTGAAACCATTATTTATTGATTCTGGCGATGGAAAATTGGACCAAGAGCGAATTGAAGAACAACTAAATAGGCTAGCCGGTAATATGCTATTTATATTTGACGAACTTTCTCTTGAGGTTTCAAATCGTAAGGAAATAGAGTCTTTAAGGTAAGCTCTAGTCTCGCAATTAGGCTTTATGCCAAGGAAGAGTTATTTCAAAGCATGTGTGACCGTCAAGTAACTTATAGTGAAGGTCACCATCCATTTTATTTAACAGCTTTTTTGAAATACTAAGGCCCATCCCAGTTCCTTTGTTTACGTCTTTAGTCGTAAAAAATGGATTAAAGATATCTTTTACAATCTTATCTGGAATTCCTTTACCTGAATCGATAATTCTGAGGTGAAAAACCTCGCTAAGCTCAGACTCAATTCTAATCCATGCAGATGCTTGTGTTTCTATTGCGTCTCTGGCGTTATTAAGAATATTAAGTAAGGCTTGCAAGAGTGTAACCTTATTTACTCTTAGATTAATTTCTCTATGTTCACCAGAACTTGCCACTTCAATTTTTATTCCATTATTTTTAAAATTATTTTCAGTAATGAGAAGAAGGTCTTCAATAAAAGTTCCAAGATGAATTTCCTCTACCTCTTCCTGTGAAGCGTCTCTGGAGAGATACCTCATGTTGTTTGTTATCTTGGCGATTCTTTGCGCTGTTGAAATGGTTTGGTCAATTCTATTTTCAAAACTTTCGAGATCTATTTTTCCTTTAGCTATCATTTTTTTAAGTATGCCTAAATTGCCTAAAACGACTGATAGTGGGTTATTTATTTCGTGAGCAATACCACTTGCCATTTCACCTAAGCTTCGAATCTTTTCAGAATGGATCAAATGCTCTTGAGCTTCTTTGAGCTCTTCAAGCGTTTTGGTCATTTCGATTTCCATATTCTTGCGGTCAGAGATATCTGTGTAGATTCCTAAAATTCCAATAACATTACCGCTCTGATCATGTAGTGGTACTTTACTTGTGAGTAGGGTACTTGTTGATCCATCAAGCTGTTTTTGAGTCTCTTCTAAGTTTAAGATTGGAGTATCTGTACTCATAACTTTTCGATCTATAGATCGAAAAAACTCAGCTTCTTCTTTAGTCCAGCAGCCGTCAAAATCGTTTTTACCTATAATTGAAGCCACGTCTTTAAAGCCTGCAGACACTGCGAATTGTCTGTTTGCTCCGAGGTATCTAAGGTTCGTATCCTTCCAAAAAATATAATAGGGTATATTATCTATGATCTGGTCTAGTACTATATTGACCGATCTTTTACTGTTTAAATTACTCATTATTCACCTAATTTTTCAAGGTGGCTTTAGCACGGAAAATTAAGTTTCTCTTTAACAATTGTCAGGAAAGTGTCGCTATCTTAGTTTCCTGGGTCTACTTCCTCTATGCTCTGTAATTCGTAATCTTCGAGCAATTTTGGCAAATACTTCCTCGAAGGCAGCTCGAGAAAATTGTGTATTTCCTAGACGCTGAATTATAGTAGAAAACTCGGGATCCCCTTGTAGCGACGTTAGCGTAGCAATATCTGTTCCCAGTTCTGTCGCAGCAGTAGTTAATCCAACTGATTCTTCGTAGCGTTCAAAAAATTTAAAAACAGGCTCACTCGATTGATTTTTAGTACTAATTCCAAGAGCAGAACTTGCTTGTTCAAAAAGCTGTTGATCTATATCCATTGCTCGATTCACTACGGAGTTACCTGGGTACATATCGAGTACATAATCAGTAAGAAAGTCATAGCCATCTGTATTAAGAGCATAGTCTCTGATTTCATCATCATTTCTTTTCATTCCTTGGAAATGACAATTCATACATGAAATTCCATTGACGACAGTTTTGTCTTTTCTAAATATATCTTGCACAATATCTGTTGGGCCTCGATCTAGTCTTTGGCCTTTTTCTGTCGCGAGGTAGTATGCTTGGAACCCATTTGGCAAATTGAAAATAATTTCTCCACCTGCATGAGTAAATTCCAATTTTCCTCTTCCACGGACGCTATCAAAAGGAGTGATAGGGTTTCTTAGAAGGTCATTTCTTCCCTCACTACTATTGAAATCATAACTCTTCCAGTAGGCACCGTATCTAAACTCATGCCGCTCAATCATTCTATTATTTTGAGAAACCCCTGAATCATAAAAACCGGCCCTTATCACATTTCGATCTCGGATATTATCGAATGTATCTACTCCAACCATTCTTTCGAGTGATCTTTCCGTCTCTGGTAGCTCCAGTATTTCGTGATAGAGAGGTGGTTGAGAGCCCTCGTATACAAACCAGTCTGCACGCATATATGGCAGTTTTCCAAAACCGGCTCTAAACTCTTTGGATAAATATTCTCCGTGGGAGCGTGAAGTTTGTAGCTTGTAAGGATAGGCGCGGTATAATTCTTCCCATTTTTTGCGATCCCAGCCTAGTTCCCTTAAATCAAAGCGATAGACTTCGTTTCCAATATTTTCAAGTTTGACGATATTTTGCTCCCAAGAAAGCGAGTTCATGAGTTTTTCAGTCGCTTTTCTAAATAGTTCAAGTTTATCATCACTCACTCCTTGAGCGTATAAGTGAGTCATGGTGAAGTACCTAAGGTTTTTTCTTTTATTAAGATCGAAATTTTTTAAATCATTTATTATGGTGTTTTCAACGATGTCTGTGTGGTCGATAAACTGAACAGGATTTTGTCCTGGTTGAGGCTGGGCAGGTTGGGCTGCAGGATCAATAACTGTCCCTCCCTTGGCCATATAATTGATCCAGTCGAGAACAGCTTGAACTTCCTGAGGAGATACCTTCTTTCCATAAGGAGGCATTACCGCATCATCTCCTCCTTGCATCTGGGCAATGATGAAAGAATTTTGAGGGTTTTTTAGATCCACATATTTACTATTGATCAGAGTATCTAAATTGGCAGCAAGTCCGAAGTCACCATCATTGGCTTTTGTATCATGGCAACGGACACAGTAATTATTGAGTACTTTTTGGGCAGCTGACGTTTCTGGGGTAAGTGCGCTGGCTTGAGCAAGCGCTGAAGATTTCTGGAAAGAACTGTCAAAG
>CATLVA010000126.1 GCA_950060715.1 uncultured Oligoflexia bacterium
GTCTTAAAATCAATTTTTTTTATCTCAAAACGGTAGTTAAGTTTACGCGCATTTTCAAGGGGACATTATTTGTTTGTGTCTATCGAGAGATAGATTCTCTCAATAGTGCGAAAGGCCAATACTATCATGAACTTAAGCGTTAAACTAAAGTGAATTTTTTGTGCATAAAAAGTTCTTCACTCGGACTTAAATTCAAACATTTACCCTAAAGATTCGTTTTAATTATCCGATAAGACTGATCATACAAATCAGTTATTTTTAAGTATTGGGAGAAAATACATGAAAACGCCACAAAACTATATACCAAATCCAATTGTTATTGAACAGACTTCAAGAGGTGAGAGACAATATGATATCTACTCAAGACTTCTATTAGATAGAATCATCTTCTTGGGGACACAAGTTAATGACACGGTGGCAAATTTACTAATCGCGCAGATGCTCTTTTTGGAACAAGATAATCCAGAAGACCCAATTCATTTTTATATTAACAGTCCAGGTGGTAGTGTTTATGCCGGACTTGGTATTTACGACATTATGCAACATGTTTCTTGCCCAGTTTATACATACTGTGTAGGACTTGCGGCTTCAATGGGATCACTTCTTTTAACTGCAGGTGAAGCAGGTCATAGACACGCTATGCCTCATTCAAGAATTATGATTCACCAACCACTAGGTGGAGCACAGGGACAATGTTCAGATATTCAAATTCAAGCAAAAGAGATCCAAGATCTTAAAGATCAGCTTAATGGAATTTATATCAAGCACTCAAGTGTAGATATGAATATGGATAAAATTGTTGATGCTACGGATAGAGATAATTATCTCTCTCCTGCACAGGCGATTGAATTAGGAATCATTGATTCTGCGATTGAACCAAAAAAAGGTAAGTAATAGATATTAGTGAGTAGCTTGGTTCTACTTCTTAAAAGGAAAAGTAATGTCGAAAGAGAAAGGTAATTACAACAGCACACTTCACTGTAACTTTTGTGGCAAGTCCCAAAGGGAAGTGAAGAAATTAATCGCAGGACCTGGTGTTTACATCTGTGATGAATGTATTGAACTTTGTAATGAAATCATTTTTGAGGACTCGGTAAAGTCAGTTTCTAAGGCCGCACTTGATAACGTTCCAAAGCCTCATGAGATTAAAGAACATCTTGATTCTTATGTTATAGGTCAAGATAGAGCAAAGAAAATTATTTCTGTAGCAGTTCACAATCACTATAAAAGAGTTGCTCATGGTGATTCAAAGAGAAAAGGTGATGAGGTCGAGTTACAGAAGTCTAATATTCTTCTTGCTGGTCCAACAGGATCGGGGAAAACGCTTATTGCTCAATCACTTGCAAAGTTTTTAAATGTACCTTTTGCCATTGCTGATGCAACCTCATTAACAGAGGCGGGTTATGTTGGTGAAGACGTTGAAAACATTATTCTTAATCTTCTTCAAAGCTGTGACTACGATGTAGAAAGAGCTGAGAGAGGAATTATTTATATTGATGAGATCGATAAGATCGCAAGAAAGTCTGAAAACCCATCAATCACAAGAGATGTCTCTGGTGAAGGTGTTCAACAGGCATTACTAAAGCTTATTGAAGGTACAGTCGCAGCTGTTCCACCAAAAGGTGGAAGAAAGCATCCTCAACAAGAGTTTATTCAAGTTAATACAAAGAATATTCTTTTTATCGTTGCTGGTGCCTTTGTTGGCTTAGATAAAATCATTGAAAAGAGACAGATTAAAAAACCTGCTCTTGGACTTGCTGGAAAACCAGAGAAAGCGAAAAAGGAAACGAAAACTCCTATAGAAGCTTTTGGTGGTATTGAGGCAGAGGATCTATCAAGATTTGGACTGATTCCGGAATTCATTGGACGTCTACCAGTAAATGCGATGTTAGAAGAGTTAGATGAAGACGCTTTAATTCAAATTCTTAAAGAGCCGAGAAATGCGATTACTAAACAGTATCAAAAACTTTTTGAGTTTGATGGACTGGAATTAGAGTTTGAAGAAGATGCACTAAGAGAAGTGGCGAAGCTTGCAATCTCTAAGAAGACAGGTGCAAGGGGATTAAGATCAATCCTAGAGCAAACCATGTTGGAAGTTATGTATGAAATTCCATCAAAAGATAACGTCATTAAATGTATTGTCACCAAGGATTCTATCCTCGGAAAAGAAAAACCTCGATTAGTAGAGGGAGAGAAAGGCAATGATGACGATAAAAAGAAGTCGGAAGACAGTAGTGTAAATGCTTCATAAAAACTTGTATTGAACATAATTTTATGATTACGGGGTCTTTTTAGGCCCCGTTTTTATTTTCTGACCAAAACGATTTTCCTTCTATTTCCTTAATAGCGCCTTAATTTGGCCATTGCGTGAAAAACTTACAGATTCTTTCTTTTTAACGCGCTGAAATTAAATACTTTTCTCTTAGGAAAATTTGTCACTGTTTTACAGCCTTGAATCAGATTTAAAAGCATGGGAAAATAAAGTATGTATCTGGTTTGTCCTCCAGATATAAAGCGCAGGAGGTGCTATGTCGGACAAGAAGTCATCAAACACCAAGAACTATCCACTTCTCCCTTTGAGAGACGTCATTATTTTTCCTCATATGGTCGTCCCTCTTTTTGTTGGTAGAGAAAAATCAATTTCAGCTTTAGAGAAAGCAGCTAAAAATGGAAATGAACTTTTTCTAGTTACACAAAAAGATGCGAGCGTATTGAATCCGGAAAGAGAGGATGTTTACGATATCGGTACAGTGGTTAACATTATTCAAATGCTAAGACTGCCGGACAACACGGTAAAAGTCCTTATCGAAGGTAAGCACAGAGCAAAGATCAGTAATTTTGATTGTAAGCCTGAAGGTTATTTCGCAGATGTAGAAGAGTGCGAAGACGTTCTAGCAAATCAAGTTTCTCTTGAAGCAACTGTTCGTTCTGTAAAAAATATCTTCGAGCAATATGTGAAACTTAATAAGAGAATTCCACCTGAATTGCTTATGAGTATTTCTTCTATTAACGATCCTTCTAGATTAGCAGATATTATCGTTGCTCATCTCACGATGAAAATTCCTGAGAAGCAAGAGATTTTAGACGCTGTGGATGTTGAACAAAGACTTCAATTACTTCTTGAAAAAATGCAAGGTGAGATTGAAGTGATCAATGTTGAGAAGAAGATTCGTTCTCGCGTGAAAGCTCAAATGGAAAAGTCTCAGAAAGAGTACTATTTAAATGAGCAGATGAATGCGATTCAAAAAGAATTAGGTAATAAAGAAGACGGTAAGTCTGAGCTTGCAGACATGGAAGATAAGCTTCGTGCTAAAAACATGCCTCTTGATGCAAAAGAAAAAGTTGCTAAGGAGATTAAAAAGCTTAAGTCTATGTCTCCAATGTCAGCCGAGTCTGCCGTTGTAAGAAATTATATTGATTGGATGCTTAACCTTCCATGGAATGAGTACACATCAGATGATAACTCAGTCAAACATGCGAAAGAAGTTTTAGACCATGATCATTTTGGACTAGAAGATGTAAAAGATAGAATCTTAGAATACCTATCGGTTAAAAATCTCGTTGCAGATTCAAATAAAACTTCAGGAACGATCCTTTGTTTAGCAGGTCCTCCTGGTGTTGGTAAGACATCGATTTGTAAGTCTCTTGCAACTTCAATGGGACGTGAATTCGTAAGAATTTCTCTCGGTGGGGTAAGAGATGAAGCGGAAATTCGTGGTCACAGAAGAACTTATGTTGGTGCGATGCCAGGTAAGATTATTCAGGCGATGAAAAAAGCGAAAACTGGAAATCCAGTAATCCTACTCGATGAGATCGATAAAATGAGTTCAGACTTTAGAGGGGACCCAGCTTCAGCAATGCTAGAGGTTCTTGATCCTGCTCAGAATAAAAACTTTACCGATCACTATATTGAGTGTGAGTACGATCTATCAAAAGTTATGTTCGTTATGACTGCTAACGATGTTTCAAGAATCCCAGGTCCTTTATATGACCGTATGGAAATGATTCATATCGCAGGTTATACGCCACATGAAAAACTACAGATTGCAAAAAGATACTTACTAGATCGTGCAATATCTTCTCATGGTCTTGAAGACTATCCAGTTGCAGTTGCTGATAAAGTTTTTACTAAAATTATCAGAGGTTACACGAAAGAAGCTGGAGTAAGAAATCTAGAGCGACAGGTTAATACCATCGCAAGAAAAATTGCTACAGATGTCGTAACTAACGATGTTGAGAAAGGTAAGAAGTATAAGGTAACTGAAAAAGTTGTTGAAAAGTACTTAGGACCTATGAAGTTCGAAGGAACAAATATCGAATCTGAGCCACAAGTTGGATTAGTTAATGGTCTTGCTTGGACTTCGGTAGGTGGAGAGTTACTACATATTGAAGTAGTGACAGTTCCTGGGAATGGAAAGATTCAAGTTACAGGTAAGCTTGGAGAGGTTATGCAAGAATCTGCGAAAGCAGCTCTATCTTGGGTAAGATCACTAAGTGATAGATTAAGTATCGATCATGATTGGTACAATAAAAATGATATCCATGTACACGTTCCAGAGGGAGCAACTCCTAAAGATGGACCAAGTGCAGGTATCACTATGGCAACCGCCCTAGCATCAGCAATAACAAATATGCCAGTGAAGCAAAATGTTGCGATGACAGGGGAGATTACTCTTAGAGGCCGAGTGCTTCCAATTGGTGGATTAAAAGAAAAATTACTAGCGGCTAAACAAGCAGGAATTACAACGATTGTAATCCCTGAGAAAAATGCGAAAGACCTAGTGAAAGTTCCAGACGAAATTAAATCTGGACTAGATATCCACCCGGTGTCTCAAGCAGCGCAAGTTTTAAACATTGCACTAGAGCATCATATTGAAAATTTTCTACAAGAGAGAGCTTTCACTGTCTTGGATGGTGAAAAAGGGTCTGGTCACGAGCAAGCTGTGGCCAACTAAAATTTCTTTTTTGATAGTTTGGTGACGAAAAAAAAAGGAAGGCAAAAAAGCCTTCCTTTTTTATTTGACATATAAAATCGGCTTAATTATATTAGGTGCTCATCAAAAAGTGGGCGTTTAGCTCAGCTGGGAGAGCGCTACCCTTACAAGGTAGATGTCGGCGGTTCGATCCCGTCAACGCCCACCACTTTTTAATCAATCCATTACATTATTTTTTTTGCACACGGCCAAGTTCAGTAAGGATTTAATCTTTAAAAACACTATCTGTTGTTGGATTAAAACTTTCTGAGTTAGAGCTACCGCCTTTTAGGGTGCCATTTTCTGCTTTTTTCAATAGGCCTTGCTCTTCTAGTTGTTGTTTGAAAAGTGGGTTCAGTTCCTGAGGTTTAGGGGTGTATGGAGTGCAAAGCATTTGTACATTTCTTTTGTTTGTGGGCGTAATAAATTTTTCCGCAAACCAAGGGCAGAAGGCTGCACCAAATGTTCCATTGTAGTACTTAAAACAGGCCAGTAAGCGGCCTTCTTTAACGGTGACTGATCCCATGTCGGGAACTTGGTTAATACAGTTTGCTAAATTCCCGGCGTTCTTTACCCATGGAGGTGTAGAGTCGGCTCTTACATTGAAGCTTAA
>CATLVA010000127.1 GCA_950060715.1 uncultured Oligoflexia bacterium
AAAAAAAAAAGACTAAAAATAATCAGAACATTCGAGCCAGTTGTCCCAGGCATCTAATTCTTGGTTACAGCTGGCCACTTCTTGCGCCTCATAACCACTATCGTAACACCAGTCTCCCCAATTAGGATTTCCATTGCCGCGAACGAATTGATCTAGCACCATTTCCTTATCAGTATATTGCCCAGCAGGTTCTAAACAGGTAGAACTCACGGCCATCGCCTGGATAGCACTCATCATCAAACTTAAGACTAAAATTCTTTTCATAATATCTCCAAATTATTCTTCATTAGCGTAATAGGCCTTACCTGTTTTATAATGACGATCTTTTTTTGCATCCTCTCCACTTGGGGTAAATACTCCTCCATCGCCTGCGAGTATCGCTTTTGCCATTCCATATAAACGAGACTTCATCACATCAGCACCAAAACTATGCCCATCAATTCTACCCGATAAGTCCTCATTTAAATGAGCATGCCAATAAACAAGGGACTGCGAGTGAGAGTATCTTTGATTCCACTGCCAATCTTTAACGATTTCATCGTAGAGTTCACGGGTGTTATAACTCCAAGACTCAACCACTCCCGCTGGACTACAGATATCAACATCTAACCCACCCCAATTGTTATAATAAATCTCGGTATCAGCAGAAGTCTGGTTCCAGAACCCACAGCTAGAATGATGCTGAGAAGTCGTGGTAAACTTAACACCTGGTTTAATTTTAAAACGAAATGCAATAGGTCCATAACCATGAGTCACAGCAGGGCTTAAAAAAGTATATATCGTTCGCCCACCACTCGGTCTTTGCGCCCAATTACCACCATCTGGCATCGCAGCTTTCATTAGCCCTAGGTATAGATCATCACTCCAGCGATAAAGAGTATCGGGAGCACAAGATTCGATTACATAATTATTTCTCACCTCGTGAGGATTACCATTTTTTCTTCCGCAGTGATCGAAGTAATTTCTTTTTAATTTTTTTCTATCTTGCGGAAACCAAAGTGTAAGAAGCTCATCAAGTGTTATTTGATGATAAGGCTTCCGAAGAAGTTTTTGAAAGTAATGGTCATTACTAAAAGCTATCCCCTTGGCATCAGCGATGTTTTTACATTGATCCAAAATATCTTGCATATCTGCTTTGTAATTTCGCACCAGTGCCGAGACGGTATAGCTTGGGTCTGCAAGAGTGCTGGCCTCGGATTTCACATCTGCTAAAAATTCTTTTAAACGTTTATTTAGATCCTTAGCGTCCGCGACCTTAGGGACAACAATATCCATACATTTATTAACTTCAATAAGTTCCTGAGATATTTGATCAGCAAGTTTTAAATAATTCTTTTGCTCATTTCCATAACAAAGCTCTGCCTCTCCTTCGGAAAAGATTTCTCCGGTATCACGACTTTCTCGAGAGCAAACAAACTCATCGCCTTTTTGATCCCATTTATAAATAACTGCAAAGCTTTCGTTAGGAGCTTGGTTCAAATCGTTATGGTCAAATTGAATTTTATCTACTCCAAGACTTCTAATCGATTTTCCGCGAAGGTATTCCTTATAAATTTCCAGCAGTGACTTATGAGTTAACCTCCAACGATTTTGACTCAGATCAAATTCATGCTGATCTTTAACAAAGGAATTAGGGAATTTAGAACCAATTTGCTTTCTCACATACTCATGTGATTTAAAATCTTTAAAAGCAAAATCAAAAGGACCTACCGTCATAGTGTTAGCAATAGAAGTCATTTGAACTTTATCACTGCTATCTTTTAAATAGATTATTTTTGAAAGATCTGATTCAATTTTTGAGAGATCGATCCCTTTATCTAGGTCTGCCACTTTATACACAGAAACAGGAAAGTCTTTTAAAGACTTGGAATTAATTTTGAAGTTAGAAATAAAATCTACGATATCTGGATTATCAATTCGATGATCAGAGTTAACAATCACCAACTCGATTTCATCGCTATCTAATATTTTTCCTAAAACATCTGCCGTCTCAGGGCGAATATACATATGAACATTATTTCCTTTAACGATATCATTTGCCGGATAGTTGTTAAGAGATCTAATGGGAACTCTTTTTGCTAGGACCCCTTCAAAATCTATGGCAATTTTAAGCTTCGCCTCACTAGCTGATATGAAACTCAAAAAGAGAAGAAATGGCATTATTCGCATACAAAATCCTTAATTTTGACGCTAAATACCATTTTGAGAAAAAATTGCAATAATCTCTGTAAAACTTAGGGTATGGCCTTGAAATAAACCGCTGATTTTCCGCCCAGCTTAAAATTTTTAATCTTAGCAGCGATATCTCCATGCCCTAGTCCATTTCCGTGCTGATCAAGATAAGGAAGATCTCGCTTAGAAAAATAGGTAAACTGCTTAAATACCCCGTCCGGTCTTGAACAGGTCTGAGGATCGACACAAAGTTTTATCACTCCCATCAAGTTGGCTTCGATATCAGATAGTTTTGGCACTGGATTGTATGACTGTACGTCTGAATTGCGGTAGCAAAAATAGTATTTATGATCACGCCCTTTACGCAGGCATTGTCGGGCGTCGCCGTCTTTGTCATTACCATCAAAAATAAGGATATATGTCTCGCCTTGATAGACATGCTTATAGGCTGCGATAGCAATAGGCTCTTCTTTTTGTACTCCATACTCAGCAATTCGCACACCACCTTGAGTTTTATCAGGATAGTTTCCTCTTGTATGCAGCTCGTATCCAACGACTTCGCTGGCGTCGACATAACCAGGAAAAATAAACTCTCCTGCATCCGCGCCACCTTTCCATTCACCATTAATGACATAGTTCCAGAAGGTTAAATCAAGTGCTCTAGGATGAGACTTATCTTCTTGAAGTACTAATATCCCTGCACCATAGATACTAGCGGTACGCTGATAAAAGGCTGTAAATACAACATCTCGAGGAAAATCAGAGTAGTTCACTGATTCATAATCAATGACTCTTTCTGTGATCGTTCGATAGCTATCCCCTGTTTGATCTAATTTTTTCTGATGGAAATAGGCTTGATTAATTAGGTCCTTGGCCAAAGCAACAGCGCGATCTTCACTTAGATACCCACCGTTTTTATTGATTGTATCTTCAATCACGTCCTCAATTTTTTTATCGTTGAGGTCACGTCTCCACCAATCACCTCTAGTTTTATATTTTAAATAGCTATTTTCATCATCATCGAGTTTACCCATCAAACGAAGTTTGATTGCACTCATCATCATTGATTCTATATTGCGAGTGCTATCACCGAAAATCGCCGCCATTGCGTCTTCAAATGAATACAGCTTAGGTTCTAACCCACGATAAGAGATGGCCGCATTACGTGGAAAACTGACGCCATTAAAGCTGGTTGCACTCGGAGCGTAAGGCACAAATGAAAATGGCTTGGCCATCACCTGAGTACAAAAAATGAATAGGGATAATAGTGACAATTTAAACATCACTGCAATCTACCCAAGAATTTTGATTTGAAAATAAGATGTATAGAATATACAGAGCTAGGAAGACCCCCTAGCTCCGAGTTTTATTGATTATTCAACTGTTACTTCATTTACAGGGCTGCCTTTACCCATTAAATCGCTAGCTTTTTCATAAGTATAAGAAACGGTTTCTTCCATTAATAAATCGCCTTTCATTTGTATATTTCCCATAAACGAAAGTTTACGAATAAGCTCCGGTAGACATTTCTTTCCAGCTTCACGAGAGACAGCACCCAGTACTTTATATCCTTTTATACCTAAAAATACCCCCACTTCCGGATCTCCAGACTTATGGGCCTGGAGTTCTAGAATACACTCCTTATTTTCTACTTTAGCGTTTCCGATGATTTCGCCAACTTCCATACCAATAATTCTATCACCATTAATTTCACCTTTAACTTCAGGTCCCCAGTAAAAGCTAACAAATACAGTCCCTGACTCTTCGGTAAAGCTGTATCCTTCACCAAGCTGTTTCAACATCCTTTCTTTTATTTCATTTGAGTTGGCATTAAAGGTTACACCACTTAGCCTATATTGATTTTTCCTCACGACGTCTTTAGAAATTTGTACTTTCACGCTCTCAGCACGCAGACTTGATACTATAAATAAAAGTAAGGCCGAACAAATTAAATTTTTCATTTCTCTCTCCTCTATATTTTACCTTAATAGAGCAAGAGCAATGCCAAGAGATATAATGCCAAGTCATTGAAATATAATAATAGCTATGAATAAAATTGAGAGAGGTGTTAGAAAAGTAACAGTTTAAAACTGCTCAAAAGTTCCTTTCTCGCGATTTTTTCGCACTCCCGGCACGGTATATAACCTATTATGAAAGCAAATAAAGGTCCCAGAGTCTATAATCTGACACGCCATGAGTGCTTCCGTCACATTTTGAAGAGCATCTGAGTCTTCAAAACCCAGTGGTTTCATCGCTCCAGTAAATACAATCGCTACTTTAGGATCTTTTATAGTTTCGGCCACTAATTCAGCGGTGTGTTGCATGGTATCGGTACCGTGAAGAATAACGATCGGATGACCATCAGGTAGGAGTTCTTGAATTTTATCTCGGATAACCTCTCTATCAGATTGATTCATATCAAGAGAATCCTTGGCCATAAGCGCACTTACTTTGAGCTCAGTATACGGGAGCCTGATCTTTTGATTCAAACGTTTATGGATGATGGTTTCACGGTTAAAAAGTGTCCCATCTTGCTCATCATAAGTTTTTTCGATCGTGCCACCAGTTGTGATGATATGCACCCTGCGCCATTGGTTTTTTTGCATTTTTTCGAGCTCTCCTACTTGACTCTAACAATATGGCCACCATATTGTTTTTGTCTATAAAAATGTAAGAAATTCAAGGAGTAAGCATGACTGCCCGTACTGGTACAATTTCGGTTAACACCACTGATATCTTCCCGATCATCAAAAAATGGCTTTATTCAGAGCATGATATTTTTGTGAGAGAGCTTGTTTCAAATGCTTGTGATGCCATCACAAAGAGACACACATTGGCTCGCGCTAACGGCCAAGAAACTCCAACTGGAAAAGTTGAAGTTCTAATAGATCAAGAAGCTAAGACAATTACTTTTAAAGATAATGGTCTTGGAATGAATGAAGAAGAGATTGAAAAATATATCGCTCAACTAGCATTTTCTGGAGCTGAGGAATTCGTTCAAAAAATGAAAGATTCTGGTGAGGAGAAAAAAAAACTATTAATTTTTTTATCCTTTAATATTTTTTTTACATGTTGAATTTTATTTTTAAAAAAAACACCTGAGTATTTTATTTCTCTTATAAAAATTTTATTAATAATTTTATTTGGTTTTTTTTTCCAAATTTTATCTATTAATATTTCTTTACTTAAAATAATTTTAGATTTTTTCTCTTTTACAATTTTTTTTAAATAATTGAACTTATTACATGAAAATAACCAACTATCTAAGAGTACTTTTTCTTTTGCCTGAATTTTATCCTTCAACCAAAGAATTGGTTCTTTATTATTAATGTCTAATATTTTAAAAGTTTTTTGATCTACTTCTTTTTTAATCTGATCGATATATCTTCCATCCGTA
>CATLVA010000128.1 GCA_950060715.1 uncultured Oligoflexia bacterium
TTGAATAGTCTTTGTTAGAAATAATGACTGGCGCATTTAGTGCCTTATTTCTCTCTCTTCTGGCCCGAGCTTTAATTTGGTTATTAAAAAATTCTTGGTACTTTAAGCGCTCCACGGCCTGTTCAAAACTGACCTCAGTATTTTTTCCATGAATAACTTTGAGTGCTTCAATTAAACTCAAAGGGTGAAGCGTTGGATCGGGGAGCTCTGTATTCCATATACTATCGGGAATCTTATCAATGAGAGCTTTGGTGTGGCGGCCAGCAATTGTATTAATCGTTGGATACTCGATGATGACTTCGTTTTCATTGACTTTAACGGGATTGATTTGCGGATTTGCGATGATAATTTCATCTTTTGCTTCAGTAGGAGTTCCCAGAAACACGAATTCATTGAGTTGTTCTAGTTGTTTTTTGATGTTTGGATAGGCATTGAACCATCTTAAGCGAATAAAGTTTTCACCTAAGCTATCCTTTACAAGAACATTCGCATTGAATAACTGAACTCTACCTTTGCCTTTGCGACCAAATGCTGGATAAAAATTGAGTTGAGTAATTTTACCTTTTCCAAGAAATAGTTTTTGTACTTCAATTTCAGAAAAAGGTCTTATTCCGGGAACTTTTTGAACACGAAGAGGCATTACCCATAATAGATCCTCTATGGTTTCTATTCCCACTTCGATAAGTTTTTCCATTGTCTTTGTCGGCTTTTTGGAGCTCCCAAGACTGGTAATCGGTAAATGTAGATTATTTGTACTCAAAACCTTCAACGATATAGTTGATATCTCCCTTTGGAGCTTTTACAACAACTTCGTCGCCTTCTTCACGCCCGATTAAAGCTTTCCCTAAGGGACTAGTATAAGAAATTTTATCATCTAATGCTTGAGCTTCATCTTCTCCTACGATTTGGAATGAGCGAGACTCTTCTTTATCTTCGTTAAAAAGAGTTACGTACGCGCCAAAGACTATTTTTTCATTGGAAATTTTTGATGTATCTACAACTTGGGCAGAGTTAAGTTTACCTTGAATTTCAGCAATACGGCCTTCGTTGTGTGCTTGTTTTTCCTTAGCAGCGTGATATTCAGCATTCTCTTTTAGATCGCCGTGAGCTCTTGCTTCAGCTATTTGATTTTTAATTTCCTCTCGCTCAACTTTCGTTAATTTTTCGAGTTCATCATCTAACATTTTTTTACCCGCAAGGGTCATTGGAAACTGTGCCATATTATAAATCCTATTTATTTTTTAAATAAAGCATTAGCAGCGTCTAATGCTGATTGTTTTGAATTATCACTGCCTTGATTTGAGCCAAGTTTGAAGTAATCGCAAAAATTTGCTTTTTCCTTTTCGACAATTCTGTCTGCACTTGGCTCACGGCATTCATTGTATGAGTTCTTATCATAGAAATCGCACATTCTACAACAGCGCAAATTAGCATAACAGCTTGGACATTCTTCGCTTCTAGAAATATCATTTTGAGGACCTAAATCAAGTTTTGTCTCACACTTATAACAAGTTACGCTCATTAAAAACTCCTCCTTACTCCAAAGCCAACACCGGATTGACCATTATTATCCCTGTAGGGAGAGAAGTAAATACGAGGACTGTTACGCCTGTTGTATTGATCAATAGCTTGTTTTAAATATTTTTCGTTATTAAACTTCATCGTTTTAGCCGCTAGATAACTCACGGCAATAAGTAGTGAACCACCATAAATAAGTGTGTTCTTACTAGAAACGGCACCATCTTCACTAGTTTGTAATAAACCACCAATAACCATAATCGAGCCTAAAGTACTGGCAGAGGCGTTCAAAACGGTGGGCTTGTTTTTTTCTTGATAGGTATTTAAAAGGTCCTTACTCACAGGATCTTTTTCTAAATAGAACCTTAGACCTTCTCCCATTTTTCCTGAACCCGCATCGACCAAAACTTCTTGGTAATTGATGATGGCAACTCTAGAGCAAGTCTCGTTTGCTTGCACAGCTTGAGTAAGAAATATCAGACAAAAGATCAAAATTTTCACAGTAACCATTTTAACGGGATAATCATAAAAAGAAACTAGGAAAGCTTAATTTAACGCCATATAATAATTTTTATGACGACCAATACCCATATTCAACTTGTTCATATTAAAGTTACCTCGCTCGCAGAAGCCGAAGAATTTTATGATGAAATTTTCCAAAAAATTGGTCTCAGTTCAAAAGACACCAACGAAAATAGCATAACATATTGGGGGCCTTTGGGGCTTATGCTTTACGAGCAAAATGATGTTCAGGCGCATATTGACCACAACTATCG
Organism: uncultured Oligoflexia bacterium; assembly: GCA_950060715.1. The sequence goes on from CATLVA010000128.1 coordinate 2,295, forward strand.
ACTAGGTCTTGTTCAACTTTCAGTGAGACTTCCAGAAAAAAAATTGGTTGATGAACTTTATCAGGCACTACAACTAAAAAAATATACTTTTGCTTGGGAACCAAAAAGGTTTGATTACTCAGATAATTATTATTCCTTCTTGGTGTTTGATCCAGATGATAATAAATTTGAATTTTTGTTTGATGCGTAGCGCACGGCTTAGTTGTAGGGCAGAGTAAATGATGCCTCAAGTTGTGAAAATCTCGACTTCTAATATAGTTAAAGTATGGATTTAATTAGAACGGGAATTGGCTTAACTAAAACGATAAAAAACGTACAGCGCTTCCGTGAAATTTTAACGGTATTTGCAAAACATGGTTTTGATGAATTCATCATTGGAACAAAGCTCAATGCTGTTATTCCAAACTTTGTAATCCCCCAATCTCGCTTTGAAAAAGAAGATGATCTCGATGATCATAGTTTTTGGAATTCAGTAGGGTATAGACTTAGAAAGTCTTTTGAAGAGTTGGGTCCAAGCTTTATAAAAGTCGGGCAGCTACTTGCTTCAAGAGAAGATATCCTCGCTCCCGCTTTAATCTCGCAGCTTAAAATGCTTCAGAATAAAGTCACTTCAATTAGCTTTGATGAGGCGAAGTCAGTCTTGACTGAGAATATTGAATATCGAATCTCTGATGTATTTGAGTCAATTGAGGAAGTCCCGATTGGCGTGGCCTCAATCGGAATCGTCTACAAGGGAGTTCTTAAAGAAAATGGCGAGCCTGTTGTCGTTAAAATTCAACGTCCAAATATTCGACGAATCATTCAAACTGATTTTGAAATCATTGCCTTCATAGTCCAGAGATTAGAGAAGTCTTCGGAGGAAATTAAGTTTCTAGGGCTATCGCGCGCGATAGATGACTTTTTTAAAAGTATCCAAAACGAACTAAATTTTCTAATCGAAGCCAATAATAATAAAAAATTAAAAATGATCATTGAGTCTCATGATGAAAAAGGAACGTTAGTCGTACCAAAAGTTTATCGTGAGTTATCCAGTGAAAAAGTTTTAGTTATGGAATATCTAGATGGTGTTCCATTTAACGACATCAAAGATATTTCTCAATACCCAATTCTAAAAGAGAACTTAGAGGAGGGTGTGCGCATCTTTATGCATACTATGTTATCGGACGGTTTTTTCCATGCAGACCTTCATGGAGGAAATTTCTTTAGGCTTAAGGATGATAAAATAGGGCTGATTGATTTTGGTCTCGTGGGTACTTTAAGTAAGAAGAATCGCTCAAACTTGGTTGCAATCCTCTATGCACTTCTTTCAAATAATTATGAAAATTTGGTTTATGAGTTTTTGGACGTCGCAGACTATGAGGTAATTCCCGATCATGACCTGCTTGTGCATGATATCCGTGACGCTCTTCTTCCTTTTGTCGGAATGAGTGTGCAAGAGATGGACGCAACGGCTTTAACTTACGCCATTGTTTCAACTCTAAGCAAACACGAAATATACCTGCCAAGAGATTGGTTTATTATCTTTAGATCACTCATGACTTTAGATGGAGCTGGAAAGACCCTTAATGTCGATCTCAATATTTTTGAAATTATTGAAGGCGAAATGAAAGAGGTCCTAGAGGAGCTTGTCTCAAAAGATACGTTGGTGGAGGAGGCTGCTTGGCTTGGTCGTGATCTATTAAATTCATTCCGAATTATACCCCGCCATCTTCGCTGGTTACTAAAAGAATTTGCTAAAAAGAAATATCAGTTAGAACTCAATATAAGTGGAGTCAACGAAGAGCTAAACATGATTGCTCGAAGTTTTTACTTTGTAGGGCTTATGATTTTGACTTCTGTGTTTTGTCTTTGTGGCGTTTTGATTCTTGGAGATTCTGTTGTTAAGCACCCACAGGATATACCAGTATTAACTTATATATTTTGGGGACTGGCATCCGCAGCTTTTTTTAGGGCCACCTTACTTTATAAAATAAAATAATTAAATACTATCCAGACCAGATATAAATAAATCTGGAGTTTCGAATTCAGTAAATTTTCCAGGACCGAAAAGACCAGGCAGAAAATCTTTTACTTTTAATGTGAACTCTTCATCATCTATTTTTATTGTGATCTCTTGATCTGTTTGCGAGATAAATTCCGCTCCAGCAAACTCGGCGAGAAAAGTTTTAAAAGCATTGGCGCTCTCAATCTTTGCGACACTGCCGAATAATTCTCTACATGAGAAGTTCTTCTCGCTTATATAGGGTGTCCATACGTTTCCGATATTAATCATCTCTGAAAGTTCATGATCGTTAATAAAACCGTACTCATGAATAATTTCAGTTAAGTCTTGACCTTTATCGATGAAAAAATAATTTTCAATTTTATCATTTTGTTTTTTAATAAATAATCTGGCGGAAGTGATTAATGCGAGTTGCTCCCAATCTTTTTCTGATCTAGATATTCTTATTTCATCACTTGCGCCATAGAGTTCTTGCACTTGTTTTAAATCTACTGAAGTTAAACTAGCTAGCTTTGTTTCAGTCCAGTTAGAGCTTAAAGGCTTTTCACTTTTTAAATAATGAATCAGGTTCACGCACGGATAAAAATGAAACCTCTCATATAAAGCAAGCTTTTCACTCCATAGAAAAGATAAACAGGCTTCTGAATATAAATTTAATACATGGGAAAAGAGTAAATTAAACTTACCTTGTCCACGGTATTCATCTCTAACTACAATTCCTCCAAACATATTGACCTTATGTATGGAGAGTAGCTCTATATCTTTCTGTAGGCAGCCTATATGACCAATTACTTCATCGTTTTCTAAAAGAATATGACAGTTTTTAAAATTTTTTTCGTTAAATAAAGGAGCAAAATCGACATCAAACTTGAATGGACTCGAATATTGAAAAGATTTTTCAATTAATTTTAAAGTTTCTTTTTGGTACTGGGGAGAATCTGCAAGATTAGTAATGTTCGACATACCAATAATCATAGGGTATTAGGCCGATTCCGGCAAATATTTCCCCCCACGAAAAAAGATTTTAGGCGAAAAACAATCCCGTCGATATGTTTTGTAGATGGTCTTGCATCATCCCACAGTCCAAGGATGGAAATCTGTGGAACCCTTATCAAGGAGGATAAAATGGGTTTACGTATCAACACTAACGTGTCGAGTTTGAATGCTCAAAGAAATTTGGGAAAAACAAGACTCGATCAACAGAAAGTTCTTGAGCAACTTTCTTCTGGTCAAAGGATCAATAGAGCGGGAGATGATGCCGCTGGTCTCG
>CATLVA010000129.1 GCA_950060715.1 uncultured Oligoflexia bacterium
CTCGGCGATCGCTCGGTGAAGAACCAACGCCATATCAAACTCATGGATAAATTGAAAAACAGGATTGTAGTCCATCGGCCTTAAAGCGAATTGGCTCATTAGGTAGCGTGATATTGTGTTAGAAATCTGACTCCCAATAATATTACAAGGTCTGAGTAGTACGGAATCCACTTCGTTCTGATATTTCCACATCCAATTGGAACAAACCTGGTCCATCTCAACCACGTCTCTAAGTTCAGGGTATTTTATAGAAGCGCGCAGAGGTGCGTCTTCTTTTAGAAAAATCCCATTATCATCAAGTGCTCCATACACATGGAAAGTTGAGAGGATAATGATTTTTTTCACATTAAAGCGGTAACACAAATCAAGGATTCTATTGGTTCCCATTACATTGAGTTCAAGTCGTTTGGATAAATCTTTATAAACTTGAGAGCTTGAGATACGAGCTAAATGATAAACATAATCAAAGCGGTGATCTCGAAAAAGATTTTCAAAATTTCCTCGTGAAAACCTTATTCTAAGAGAGGTAAGGTTAGGATGTTTGAAAACAGTTTGGGTTGAACGTGAGTCCACTCCAATCACTTTCCAAGTCGGATGTTCTTTTAAGATGAGCTTTGCCAAGAGCTGAGCTAGACCACCTGTTATTCCTATAATTAGAACAGTTTTTACGGAATCTTGTTCATGAATTTGTTCACTGGCTTTCTGATCCACTCGAAAAATTCCCTTCTCGCTTGTAATCCAACATGGATATTATGTTTAATTTGTTTTTCTATCTCGAAAACATAAGGACGTATATCCTTATCAGGTGCTTCTGGTGATAAGTCCTTTGGAACATCAATTGGCTTTCCAATATAAATATCAATTGGCGATGGAAGCGGTATTAAATTTGCTGGCAGAGGTAGGGAAGGAAAACCAAATTTCTTTCCAATTCCTCCCGCTTGAACGACAAAAGGAAACATTTCCTCAGCGCCAACAACACTAATAGGTAGAATTTGTGTTTGTGCTTGCAGGGCTATTCTGTAAAAGCCATGAGAAAATTTCTGAAGCTTGTAGAAGTCTTTCGTACTTTTGTTAATACCTCTCACTCCCTCTGGAAAAACAAGAATCGATTCGCCCTTATTTAAAAGCCATTTACAATTATCCCTATCACCTAGAATAGAACCTGCCTGGGCAGAGAGGTCGCCAATAAATGGTAAGCCTGCCATGAATCTCTCGATCATCGAGTGAAGTACTCTTGGTTTTTCAAGCTCAGTTGCAAAAGCCGTTGTAATTAACATGCCGTCGATCGGAAGTTGGCCAGTGTGATTCGAAACCACCATATAAGGGACGTCCTGAACATTTTCCAGTCCAAAGACTCTTACTCTAAAATACTTCTTGTATAGAGGATAGACCAGATCAAGAGCTCCTCTTACTGTTTTTAAATTAAAGCCCCAAGGATCGCGGTAATCTTGGTAACGCAATTCAAGTTCTTTAAACTTTTTGTTTTTTAATATTCTTTCGTCTTTAGACAAAGTGAAACGCTCAAGCATTAAATAATTCCTCTCATTTATTTATAATCGATTTCTGATTATACTTATAGCAGGAAAATAATGAGGTAAGTTATGGAAGATAGTAACTGGAAATACAAGTTTAATGATTTGCTCAATACCTGTCAGAGTGAGTTTAAAAAAACCACTAAGATTGGAATGAAGATGTTTTCTGCCTCTCAATCAAATACTCAACTGCATGAAACATATGAAGCACTTGGTATGTGGTTAAGAGATGCAATTGAGAAAGATAAATTGAAAATTGAAGATCAAGAAGTTCTTGGATTAATTGAAAAAATAAAAGAACTTGAAACTGCAATGGAGAACTTTGAAAAAGAAGTTCAAGAAATAAAGAAAACGAATTCTTAATGGCATTTTTAAAAAGAATATTTACAACCTTTTCAGTGTTTATATTTGTCATTGGAACCTCAGCTGCTGCTGGGAAGTATAAATTTTCTAAAATGAACTACGTTGTTAAATCAGCGCAGGGTTTAGAAGAAGTCTATCAAGAGCTCTTAAAGGACAATACCAGCTCTAAGTTGAAAGACTATTTGATAAAAAAAACGAAACAGATTAACCGAAAAATTAGTAACTGGGATGAGTTAAAAACTGGTCAGAAATTTAAGCTTCTTGTTGAGAGAAGTGCTGTTGACCGTAAAAAATATGCTGCCTATAAGGCAAAACCCCTTGAAAAAAAGTCTAAGCTTGTTTTAAGAAAAAATCCTAACTTAAGTTTAGGCGTTTTTGTCGCGGCATCTGCTGGAACATTAAATCAAGCTAATACTAGTGACGATGAGATTACCTTCAGCCAGAACTCACCGCTGACATTAGGTTTTAATGCGTCCTTTCGTTTTAATGAAAAATTGTTTCTAACTGCTTCGGCTTATGGTTCATATTTTTTGCCAGCAGAAAATAAATATTCGAATAAAGAGATTGGTATACCGCTGGAGCTTGGAGCCACGTCGCATTTGGGTTTAACCTTTGCACAAAATCAAAGCCTGTTTGCAGGAATTGATTTTGAGAGGTTATCTATATTTAACTCTGTCTCTGTTTCTGAAGGGAGTGAAGTTGTCATAGATCAAATAAACTTGGCTTATTTAACTTTGGCTTATCAATATGATTTTATGTTAAAGCACGCCACTATAAGTACCAAACTATCTGGCTCCTATAGCATGTTTTCTCAAATTGATTATACTAAGTCTGATTATGATGATGGGCAAAATTACTCTGCCTTTAAGGCGATGCTTAGTAGCTTTATCACGTTCGATTCTCCTTGGTACACAATGCTATTTTTTAAATACCATGCCATTACAGATGAAACTGTTATAAGTTTTACTCGCTATGGTGCAGGGGTTGGATATCGATTTTAAGGCAGTTGTCTTTGACGTTGCTTTGACTGCCAGAGGACTTTGGCAGTTTCATGTTAAGACTATATGTAGAAATTTAATAGGTCGCTGAATTCAAGGGGTTATAGAACCTTTTGAATCAGTTGCACCTTGCCGATACAATATAGGTATGGAGAATAAGTTGAAGCTCATATTACTGTTCCTTTTCTTAGTTAGTTGTAATAGTTCAGAAATTACTGTTCAAAATCAGAGAAATAATTCTTCTGATGATCCAAGTAACGGTACCGAAGTAGAAGAAGAAGCTGGGTTTGAGGCTAAGCTCGATACTAGTTTTGCGACTAACGGTATTGGAATTCATGGCTCAGCAGGAAAAGCCAAGAATATCGCTTATTCAAGTGTTGTAGATTCAGATGGAAATACCTACGCTGTTGGATTTACCACTCCTACTGGTGGAAGTGTCGTAAGAACTCTAGCCGTTTGGAAATTTGATTCAAACGGGGCCATTGATACGATTTTTGGAAACTCTGGAATATATGAATACGTTGGGGACTCCAGTACGGAAGATAGCGAAGGCTACGATATTGCGTTTGATGCCGACGGAAAGCTCGTAGTGGTTGGCTACACTGAAAGTGGTGGTAAAGCCCGAGCACTGGCCATGAGACTTTCAAGGTCAGGTGTCTTAGATACAAGTTTTGGTTCTAGTGGGTATTATATTTTTTCTCATATCAACGCAGGTGCAAGTGAGGGAGAGCGAGCTCGTTGTATCCAAATAGATAGCTCCGGTTCAATCTATCTTGCAGGTCAGGGTTATTTTAGTAACGATAAAAGTCTAAAAATTTGGAAATTGGATAGTAGTGGTTCACTTGATACTGATTTCGGCACCAGCGGGGTTTGGGAGCATCATGGTCTTGGTGGTGGAGGCGGAGCAGATAAGATTTTTGCCTGTAAGCTACATGGTTCACGCTTGATAATCGGTGGCCAAACTTGGGGAGGGTCCTCTCACAAAGTGTTTATAGGTAAGGTTGATCTCAATGGAAATACCGATACGAGTTTTGGAGATGCAAGTGGATTTATCGTTGAAGACGATATTGCAGGTGGATTAAACCGACCCGATTATTTAGACCACCTGGAAATAAGAGCAGACGGCCAGATCTTAGTGAGCGGACGTTCTCATAATGGTACGGACTATGATGCCTATATCTATAACTATCGATTTTAATGGAAATAGATCTAGTGAAAAAACGATGATTTTTAATGATCTAAAGGGTAATCCTGGAAATGATATAATCCTAACTTCTTATTATGATTCTGAATCTGAGACTCTTCTGGTGGGTGGCTACACCATGGGTGATAATACAGTTCAAATTGGATATGTGGGTAAAATTAACACCGACGATGAGACGCTTGAAATTATTACTGAGTACGAAGACGTGGGTTCAAATACCATAAGACATTTCAGCTCTCAGGATCAAAAAGTCTTTGTGATCGGAACAGAGACTAATGCTACCACTCAAGGCATTATTATTAGCCGCTTTAAGTAGAAAGCGTGTAGTCTTTACAAAACCTTAAGACTTCTTTGCATCGCGTTCTAATATGCGTTAAAACCTCCCTCGAACTTATTAAAATTGGGGACTTTTAATATGAAAAACATTTTGCTTCTGGCGGTACTTACTTTATCAACTCTTGCGAATGCAGGAATTATTAAGGAAAAATTTCCAACAGTTCCGGTGACTGATGCGCTAGGAACCAAAAAGGTATCTGTCAAAAACTTCTGTATCACTGAAGATGGATCAACTTTGATTGGGGTTATCGGATACTGTCGTAAAGCTTCTAACCCAAGTAGAGGTTACAAAAAGTGTACTTCTAGGGCCAAAGTTTCTCGAATCGAAATTGAAAACCACTTTACATATACTGTACGTGGACCGAGGGACAGAGTTACTGAATACTCTTACAGTATTGATCCTGTAGTTGAAGTTAAAGTTATTGACTGGGACGCTAGAGGTAGTGAGGAGCTTTTATATACTTACGATTACGCTCTTCCAATCTGTGATTAAACTTTAGTAAATTTATCCATATAACCAGTAATGGCCTGTTCCAGTGGTTCTAGGCCATCTTTTTTATCCGCCGACACAAAAAAGATCTGTTTAACTAATTTATATTCTTTATAGAGTTGAGGCTTGAGCTTATTTAAAGCAGCACGCTCTTTTTGCTTTTTGAGTTTATCCATCTTATTGAAAATGAGAAAGATCTCGATCTCTTTAGGATTGATATATTGATAGAATTGCTTGTCGTTTTCAAGGTTAGGGTGTCGAGCATCTTGGAGGTTAAAAATAAGAGTTTTATCATTCAATCCTCGAAGATAAGCGTCCATTATGACATTCCAATTTTGGCGCATGCTACGGGAGACTTCGGCAAAACCATAGCCTGGAAGATCGTAGAGGTAGAAAGGAATTCCCTCAAGGCCTTTAATTTCAAATTTAAAAATATTTATTTTTTGAGTCCGTCCAGGAGTCTTAGAGGTCTTTGCAGTTTTATTACCAAATAGAGCATTGATAAGAGTTGATTTCCCCACATTAGAGCGACCAACCATTGCTATTCCTGGTGCAGTCGGGTTTTCAGCCCACCAATTTTCGATTTGCTCTAGCTTATCAAAG